>NZ_JANQDG010000077.1:0-31391 GCF_029891665.1 Anabaenopsis sp. FSS-46
TACTCTTGACAAAATGTACCTTATTCTTATTGATAAAAACCTTATTTTATTGATAATCATCAACGGAGGATTAAGGTTTGGGGGTTTGCGAGCGATCGCTCTCACGAATGTTAAGAAAGATCCGGGTAATGGATAGCCTTGATTAGGGGAGGGTTACTGTGGGTTAAAACCTCTGGATACTCTGTTTTTGGGCTTGTGTGTACAGCGTCAGTTGAGAAACCGGGGGAGTTTAAAGACTAGACAGCACTTCTCTAGCAACGGCTAAAGTCTGGTCAATATCTGCTTCACTGTGCGCCAAACTGGTAAAACCAGCCTCAAACTGAGAAGGTGCTAAATAAACGCCGCGCTCTAACATCCCGCGATGGAAGCGACCAAATTTAGCCATATCAGACTTTTTGGCATCTTCATAGTTATGAACTGGTCCACAGGTGAAGAATAAGCCAAACATGGCGCTAATATGACCACCACAAGCAGGGTGACCAGTTTCTTGAGCAATTTGCAGCAACCCATCTGCTAACTTCTGAGTAATTTTATCTAGATACTCATAAGTACCAGGTCTTTGCAGCAGTTCTAAGGTCTTAATCCCGGCGGTCATTGCTAAAGGATTACCAGACAAAGTTCCCGCCTGATACACCGGACCCGCAGGGGCTATCATTGACATGATGTCCCGGCGACCGCCGTAGGCTCCCACGGGTAAGCCCCCACCAATCACCTTACCTAAGGTGGTCAGGTCTGGGGTGACACCAAATTTCTCCTGAGCGCCACCGTAGGCAATACGAAACCCTGTCATTACTTCGTCAAATACCAGTAATGCCCCATGCTCCCGGGTGATTTCTCTTAAACCTTCTAGAAACCCAGCATCGGGAGTAATAAACCCGGCGTTGCCAACTACTGGCTCTAGAATCACCCCAGCAATTTCGTCGGGGTTTTCTGCAAACAAGGCTTTGACTGCTTCTAAGTCGTTATAAGGCGCTGTGAGGGTGTTCATGGTGGCTGATTTGGGTACTCCGGGGGAATCGGGTAACCCCAGTGTGGCTACACCAGAACCAGCCTTGACTAGAAACATATCGGCGTGACCGTGGTAGCAGCCCTCGAACTTGATGATTTTCTCCCGGTTGGTAAAAGCCCGCATGAGCCGCAGTACTGCCATACAGGCTTCAGTACCGGAATTGACAAATCTCACCATTTCGATGCTAGGAACCGCATCAATGACCATTTCTGCCAGTACATTTTCTAGTACTGAGGGTGCGCCGAAGCTAGTACCTTTTTCTAAGGCCTCATGGAGGGCTGCAATTACTTCTGGATGGGCATGACCACATATAGCTGGCCCCCAAGTACCTACATAATCAATATATTGGTTGCCATCTACATCCCATATGTATGCGTCTTTCACACGGTCAAAAACTATCGGTTGTCCACCTACAGATTTGAAGGCGCGAACTGGAGAACTCACTCCTCCCGGCATCAAGTTTTGAGCAGCAGCAAAGATTTCTTGTGATTTTGTGGTTTTAATTGTGGTATTTACCAAGGCTCTCTCCTAAATTTGGGAAATAATTATCACATTAAAGCACCCTGAACTGCTGTCAAGATGCAGTCTGCTCCAGATAGGAATGTTTTTGTTTAAGCTGAATCATTTTTTCACCAATCATATCAGATGCCATGTTGAGAATGGTATCTTGAATTGTGAAGTACAATATACATAATTTAACTTGTGATGTTTTCTAGTGATCCGGATTCACTACCCCTCTCTATCCCGGTTGATCAGATTTCCTACGATGAACGCGGTCTAGTACCGGCAATTATCCAAGATTACTTGGATGGCACTGTTTTGATGATGGCGTGGATGAGTCGGGAGTCTTTACAAAAGACTTTGGAAACCGGGGAAACTTGGTTTTGGAGTCGTTCCCGCCAGGAGTTATGGCATAAGGGCGCAACTTCTGGACATATTCAGAAGGTGCAAAGCGTCCGTTATGACTGTGATAGTGATGCCTTACTCATTGGGGTAGAACAGTTGGGGGATATTGCTTGTCACACTGGGGAGCGTAGCTGTTTTCATCAGGTGGAAGGAAGAGTGGCTCTACCGCCAGGGGATACTTTGTCCCAATTATTTCAGGTAATTTGCGATCGCCGTGACCACCCAGTGGAAAGTTCTTACACCTGTAAGTTATTGGCCGGTGGGGACAACAAAATCTTAAAAAAGATTGGTGAGGAAAGCGCTGAGGTGGTGATGGCCTTTAAGGATGATGAGGAGGATGCGATCGCCGGGGAGGTTGCAGATTTACTTTACCATACCCTAGTGGCCTTAGCTCATCATCAAGTGGATTTAAAATCAGTATATCGCAAGTTACAAGAACGTCGCCGCTAGCTCAGGCATTGGTCAAAGCCGCCGGAGACAGATGAGAGTTCCCAATTACCAATATTTTGTAATTCTTATCATTACCGAAAATTTTCCTCACTAATTCCACAGGCTTTCCACAGGTATTTTGGTACTTTTCCACAGGTGTTTGACGAATTAATAGGCACTTACAGTTTTACTGGGGATTGTTTGATCCCAATCCCTAGATGTCTAGGTTACTGAGTTTTTGTGAAGTTAAGTAACAAAAAAAAGCCCAAAAGCCTGATTATTAGGTCAACATTTGTTTTATATCCCATGGGATGTAACATTTCGCAGCATTGACAAACCCACCCCCTGTTAGCGCACAATGATGCGACTGGCTTTTATAGTTTGTTCCACCATTGACAGGAAAAATCACCTTAGACGTTGGTGTAGATTGTCAGGTGAAGACAGAACTATGTAGCAACTTGTCTCTCTTGATTGATTTCAGAGAAGGAAAAACTCATGAACGCAGTTAGTATCTTGACGGAAATTCCCGAATCACTACATGAATCCCTTAAAAATTACTTAGAAACCCACCCAGATTGGGATGAAAAAAGAGTCCTGACGGCTGCTTTGTCTCTGTTTTTACTGCAAAATGGCGAAAGCGATGCCCCCGGAGGGCGCGAGCGCCATCGCCGCGCTGCACGTGTATATTTAGAAACATTGTTCCATAACTGCTAAATACAAATGCCCAGCAGCAATTAACCAGAAACACTAAAGTACTGGTAAGTGACTGGGCAAAAATCTTTCTAACTATCTTGAGAAAATTCGATATAATAGTGTACTGTTGTTGTCGCTCCTGCCTGATCATGGACAAGGCAACTATTATGCCCCATGAATGGATGGATGTTGAATACAACTGGGAAGGGATAGGATAGGCCTAGATCGGCTCAATATTTGTAGCTTCAGTAGGTAGGTGGGAAAATCTACGAGTTAGTCATTAGCACTAAAACTTAGCAAGTAATGGCAAGAGTGACAGAATAAAGTTTATGCGTAGCTACCTACTTAGTTACTTAATCAAGAGTTAACGCTCAATAGTATGGACTCAGGAATGAGGTTCCCACTGGGGGGAATGAGTGGGACATTCAAACTTATACCCAACGCCGCGTACAGTTTGAATGAGTGCTGGTTGACTAGCATCGATTTCAATTTTCTTGCGAATTTGACCAATGTGTACATCCACAACTCTCTGGTCGCCAACATATTCATAATCCCAGACCTCTTGAATCAGTTCTGCACGTCGCCAGACTCTACCGGGATGGCTAGCTAAAAAATGCAACAAGTCAAATTCAAGAGCAGTTAAGGGTATTGCTTGGTTGTTGAATGCGACTTCGCGTCGTGCAGGATCAATCATTAACTTTTCAAATACTAGACGTTTTTGTTCAGCAGTAGTCACAATCCGCTGGCGTCTCAAAATTGCGGCTACTCTGACTTCTAACTCTCCGAGTCCAAATGGCTTAGTGAGATAGTCATCAGCACCTTTGGAAAATCCGCGAATTTTGTCGGCCTCGTCGGCGCGACTAGTCAGCATCAAAACGAAAACACCGCTACGACTTTGCATTTCTTGGCAGAGGTTAAACCCGATGACATCTGGCAAATTCACATCTAAAATTACCAAATCTGGGTTAAATTGCTCAAATAGCGTTAAGGCTGTTTTACCATCCTCAGCCGCCTCCACCTGATAGGTCTGCTTAATCAAAAAGCGTTGGATTAAATTTCTGACCGCAGGGTCATCATCAACTACAAGAATCTTGGCGGGAGCCATGACCATCACTTTGCACAAAAATTCCTAAGATTAACACAGACGGGGGATTGCGTAAAAAACGCAGTTTCCACTTTAGGGGTTATTTAAGACTCTACAGAGCTAAGGAATGCATTTCCTGATTATCCAAAATAAAATAATTGTGTCATCAGAATTGAGGGAAAATCAAACTAAGAGGATTTTGAATACCTGTATTCTAATTATCAAGATTCATGTGTACCAGACCGTTGTTCTCAATGTCCGCCATAGCAGTTCCTTTACCTGGTAGAGTTTGCTTTCCCAATTGAGTGGGGATTTAAAACTTTTCAATTCTAAATCTATATGCGGATACATACCACAAGCTATTGTGAGGCCAAGTACTAAAAATTGCTCCGAGATGCTCTAAATTGCGAAATTTAGATACATAAAACTTAATTTTTTTCTAAAAAATGCGTTGGTAGCACCTCTATTTAAAATTATAGAGTAAAGAAGTCATTTACCAAAGGGACGCGGTGAGAAACTGTGTAAGAGCAATGAGCAATATGTTAAAGTTAATGTAGTTACAAATTTCCACTTACCCCAACTAACCCATGCTACTATACCTTGTAGGGTCTAGAAATGGGTTCATACGTTGGTTGGGCTCAAGATAAAACCTAAAGTTGTTTTTCCAAACACTCAAACACTGCCCCTGACTAAGGCTAAAGAAAGTATAAACTCCCATGAGCGATCAAAATCCCTACGAGAAACTTGGGGTATCGGAAGATGCTAGCTTCGATGAAATTCAGGATGCTCGTAATCGCCAATTGGAGCAATACAATGGCGATGCCAAGAGTATAGAACTCATTGAAGTGGCTTACGATGCGATTCTAATGGATCGCCTCCGGATGCGCCAAGAAGGTAAAATTAAGGTACCCGAACGAATCAGGTTTCCAGAATTGCGGGTGCAATCCCCTGCAAAAGAAACTCCCAACCCTCCGCAGCAGTCTCCAGCATGGCTGCAACGAATGCGAGATCAACCCTCGCCTAGAGATATACTCTTACCCGGAGCTTGGTATTTGGGTTTAAGTTCCATGAGTGTGTTGACTCCATCCCCAGGCGGTCAGGTTTTACAATTGGCTTTAGTCTTAGGTGTAGGAGTCAGTATTTACTTCCTCAAACGCAAGGAAGATAAGTTTGGTAGGGCAGTTTTATTGACTTTGGTGGGTTTAATTGTCGGTTTAATCGCTGGTGGGCTAATTGCTAACTGGCTCCTGCCGCAGATAAACTTGGCACAGATCAGCTCTGACCAGTTCTCTACAGTGTTGACATTTATCTTGTTATGGCTAATTACCAGTTTTCTGCGTTAAAATCACACATTTATAGTGATCATGGTGACCGCTGAAACAGGAATCTCCCACCCAGCTGCGTGCTTGGTGGGGGAATTGTTAATTAGCATATTCTTAAGATAAGTTACTATGACCCAATTTCTGCCAACCTAGATTCTAGGATAAGTTTGACAGCTGTTCTCAAATCCTCAACAATTACATCTGGATGGTAAATTTCTAATTGAGTGCGATCGCGAATCCCAGACTCCACAGCTATCACCTTAATACCGTATTTCTTCGCCGCCGCAATATCTGCTTCTGTATCCCCAACCATCCAAGTATCACAGGCGGGAGGCAGTTCCGCTAATGCTCGTTCCATCAACAAGGGTTTATCTTCAACGTCACTAGTTTTAACATAGTCGTTGCTCAAGCAATAACGGCGATTTTCTGGGAAGAAATTACCTAATTCATATTTTTGCAGAGCATAATCTAGTTCCCTGACCCGACGCATGGTCATCACCGCCAAATCAATTCCAGCCTGTTGAATTTTTAACAGTGTGTCTACAGCCCCTGGAATCAGGCTGTCATACTGAAAATAACTGTCTGTGTGTACGGTTTTGCGCCGTAACTGGGCAAATTCTTGGGCTTGGGTGTCATCTAAACCACATTTTAAAGCAATTTGTTTTTCAGGGACACGCGATCGCTTGAGCTGCCAAAATTCTGCCCGGGAAAGTTCTTGTACAGATTGTTGGGGATATCGGATCTTCTCCAAACAAAATTGATAAACACGGTAATACCGTTCAGAGACATCCATAATCGGGCCGTCGAAGTCAGTAATTAATCTTAGCATTGGCAAAAAATGTTAATTTTTATGACATTATCTCATTAATTATTGCAAGCTGCCGCGTTTGATTTGTTCGCCTTCAATAGCCTCAAACAAAGCCCGAAAATTACCTTCCCCAAAACCTTGAGCCTGATAACGGCGTTCAATAAACTCAAAGAAAAAAGTGGGTTGTGCAAAAATAGGCTGAGTAAAGATTTGTAGCAGTACTGCATCTTGGGAATCTTCTGGCCAATCCACTAAAATTTCTTGCTCGGCAATGGCCTCAAGTTCTACCCTAGACAGAGGACATCCCCGACGCTGTTGGACTTGTGAATAATAGGTTTGGGGAACCGACAGTAAAGATAGACCACGGGCGCGCAATTGAGTAATGGTACTGATCAAATTAGGTGTCGCCAAAGCGATGTGTTGAACTCCAGATCCGCGATTAACATCGAGAAACTCTTGAATTTGGGAATTGCTAGAAGCTGGTTCATTAATCGGTAATTGTACCCTACCATTACGGGAAACCATGACTTGGCTATATAAAGCAGAACGCTCGGTTTGAATTTTAAAGCTTTGCTGGGGTTGAAAATCGAGAACTTTTTCGTACCAAGCGACCGCGGATTCCAATTCACCCACTGCCACATTCAAAACTATATGATCTATGGCAGTAAAAGTATGATCTGTTGTTTGCTGTGCATGACCCGGTGAGGTTGAAATCAACGTATGAGTTAACCCACCCCAGGCAGCAATTGTGCCACACTGACGCCAAACACCGGCAACCCGGCGTGAGTGGATGGGTTGAATGACTGTAGCCCCGTATGTTTGAGCTTGTGCGATCGCACGAGCCACATCTTCCACAGCAAAAGCCACATCTGCTACCCCTGGTGGGTGTTTGCGTAGAAAATCAGCTACTGGACTTGTATGTAATAACGCTGAGGAAACCCAAAAGTCAACGACACCGTTGCTCACAAATTCCGTACAAGTATGAACCGAACTAAGATGACTACCTACTGCCGTAAACCCCAGGTGGTTTACAAACCAATCCCGCCAGACTTTGGCATCTTCTACATAGAAATGAACGTGATCGATCTTCATAAATCCTGATAATCCAGCACAACAGCTTACCTATGTGTAATTTTTGTCTTTTTTGCTAGATTATCCATTCTTTCCTCATTCATCATATATTATGTTCTTCGGCTAAACACTTATAATATTTGTAGGTTGAGTGGAAAGACATAACCCAAGATAAATTGATTCATTTGCAATTGCACAAAGTAAAATAGCTCAATTAAGGTGGTAAGAAATATAGTCGCGAGTCCGAGAATCAAGAGGATTAGTAAAGATTTTGTTTGTGGTACCAAATTCAATCATTTCACCAATACGATTTTCATTAGTATAAAATAAAGCAGTGAAATCAGATAGGCGCTGTACCTGCTGCAAGTTGTGACTAATAATTACCATTGTCAATTCTGAACGCAACCGCAAACGTTGGATTAAGCCCTCAACTTTGATCCTAGCAATAGGATCAAGAGCAAAACAAGGCTCATCCATGAGGATAACTTGTGGCTTCACTGCCAAAGCACGAGCAATACAGAGTCGTTGTTGTTGACCCCCAGAAAGGTCTAAAGCCGACTTATGTAATTTATTTTTCACTTCCTCCCAGAGATCAGCATCTTTAATGGCAGATTCTACAATCCTGTCTAATTCTGCTTTCGGATGCCAACCCAGTATTTTTACCCCATAAGCGACATTATCATAAACACTCATGGGAAAAAGATTTGGCTTAGGGAGTACTATACTCACTTGACGACGGAGCCGAGTTAAGTTAACACGACGCTCATATATATTTTGATTAAAAAATTCTACCCCTCCCTCAACTCGTACTTTCCCTTCTAATTCAATCATGCGATTGAGGCATTTCACAAAAGTAGACTTTCCACAACCACTAGGTCCAATAATTGCAGTTACTTTGCCCTGATAAATATCCATGGAAACATTTTGAAATATCTTTTGAGTATTGTAATAAAAGCTGAGATTTTTCACTTTAATCGCGGAAATTAGTTGATTCATACTCAAAAAACGCTGGGGCAATAAATATTGACTAAACAAAACCTGAAAAGTCATGAGTAATCTTTCTTGATTTGTGCAATCAATATGGAGTTTTTGTAGTGCCTAATTGCCTACTAGTAAATGTAAAAATTACGCGAAATATATCACGTAATTAAAATTTACGAATTGACAGCACATAAATTTTTGCATTACTTAATTGACTGCAATGAAGATGATTAATTTCTGGATATAACTTGACCCAGACATGGCTATTCTTATTCACTCCCATATTCATTAAATGATAAGTTTGTCAAGCCTACGTTCTAAATTTTATCACAAGTAAAAAAAGAATACTCGGTTAACACTCGATATTAAATTCCTATTAACCAAAAATTAACTTAAGGATGAACTGCTTATGTCAACCTTCTTAGCAGTGGATAAATTTTATATTCACTAAGTTCTTCACCCAATCACAGCATCATCTCTTGAAGGCGATGAGGCGAAGGCTAAATCTACAAAAAACTAGGAGTTTGGGAATGAATAAAATGAACTTGAAGCTTCATAGCTTGACAGCATTGGGTCTGGTTTCCATGATAGCCACCACCCTAGGGTTCTCGATTTCTGCGGTGCAATCTCAAAGTGTCAAAACTGTGCAAATCGATGGTTCTAGTACAGTTTTTCCGGTTACTGAAGCCGTAGCAGAAGAATTTCAAAAAGCTCAAAGAGGGGTGCGAGTAACCGTTGGTGTGTCCGGTACTGGTGGTGGTTTTAAAAAGTTTTGTCGTGGAGAAACAGACATTTCTGGTGCTTCCCGTCCCATCTTACAAAAAGAAATGGACGAATGTAAAGCTGCCGGTATTCGCTACATAGAGCTACCAGTGGCCTATGATGCCTTAACCGTAGTAGTTAGCAAGCAAAATAACTGGGTAAATAACCTGACAGTTGCGGAACTGAAGAAAATCTGGGAACCCGCAGCCCAAGGAAAGGTAAATAACTGGAATCAAGTGCGAGCAGGTTTCCCTAACGCATCATTAAAGCTGTTTGGACCTGGTGCTGACTCTGGTACTTTTGACTATTTCACCGAGGCTATTGTAGGGAAATCCAAGTCTAGCCGTGGTGATTTTACTGCCAGCGAAGATGATAATGTTTTGGTACAGGGTGTTGCTCGCGACAGAAATGCCTTGGGCTACTTTGGTTTCGCCTATTATTCAGAAAACACAGATAAGCTCAAAGCAGTATCTATTAATGGTGTAGCACCTTCAGTAAGAACAGTAGAAAACGGTACATATAACCCCTTGTCTCGCCCCATTTTTATTTACGTAAGTTCTAAGTCCATCGACAAGCCAGAAGTCAAGCAGTTTGTTGATTTTTACCTAAAAAATGGAGCCAAACTCAGCAGAGAAGTGGGATACGTTGGTCTACCTGCTTCAGCTTATACTACCGCCCAGAGGCACGTTAACACCAAGAGATTTGGTACTGTATTTGGTGGTAAAGAAGCTGTTGGTGTCAAAATTGCCGATGTGTTAGCACGTCAAGCAAAAGACTAATTTCGGGGCTGGATTTTGAAGATTTTGTCAACTTACCAAAGAGATTTACTGGTGGTACTTCTCTTTGGATATTGGAATTGCTCATCATGGCTGTTTAGATATTTCCAAAATGAAGATTGCCCAAGGAATTGAGTTTTCTCCCAAGTCAGTGCGAGATTTACGGGAACGGGGGATTGAGGCTGTGCTATTTTTAGCAGCCCTGTCTTCTGTGGCCACCACGGTGGCAATTATTGGTGTTCTACTTTATGAATCTGCACTTTTTTTTCAACAGGTGTCTTTGTGGGAATTTATTACCTCCACCCAGTGGACACCCCTGTTTGAAAAGAAAAATTTTGGAATTTGGCCTTTAGTTTCGGGAACTTTAGTCACTACATTAGTTGCTTTATCAGTAGCAGTACCCCTAGGTACAATTATTGCTATTTACTTGAGTGAATTTGCTCCCCCTGTAGTCCGGGAGGTCGTTAAGCCAACCTTAGAATTACTAGCTGGTATTCCAACAGTAGTATACGGTTATTTTGCATTGTTATTTGTCACACCCCTCTTGCAGCAAATTTTACCAGACTTACCTGGTTTTAATATGCTCAGTGCGGGGTTAGTCATAGGGATTATGATTATTCCCTATGTCAGTTCTTTAAGTGAAGATGCCATGCGTGCAGTACCGGCATATCTGCGAGAAGGTTCCTATGCAACAGGGGCTACTCGCTTACAAACAGCTTTAAAAGTTGTCATACCCGCCTCAATTTCCGGGATATCAGCCGCCTATATTTTAGGAGTTTCCCGGGCTGCGGGGGAAACCATGGTAGTAGCTATTGCTGCGGGGGGACAACCCAACTTTACCCTTAATCCCATGGAGCCAGCCGCCACTATGACTGCCTACATAGTATCGGTCAGTCTCGGTGACTTACCCCACAATAGCTTAGAATACCAAACAATCTTCGCTGTGGGACTGGCTTTGGTGTTGATGACTTTGGTTTTCAACATTATTGGTCATTTTCTGAGTAAGCGCTACCGGGAGATTTATTGATATGACAAATCTCAAGCTTCAGGAAGCCCGGAAGGCCATTAGCAATAACAAGCGCTCAGAATATATTTTTGGGATCATCAGCCTGTTATCAATGCTAGTTGCCATCATCACCTTGTTGGCGCTATTTTTGGATTTGTTGCACGATGGGTTACCCCGGCTTTCCTGGCAGTTTTTCACTTCTTTTCCCAGTCGCAGACCAGGAGAGGCTGGTATTCTCTCTGCCTGGGTAGGTACTATACTGGTGATGTTAGTCACGGCATCCTCTGCAGTACCCATTGGCGTGGCATCGGGAATTTACCTAGAAGAATATGCCCGCAAAAATTGGATATCTGATTTAATCGAAATTAATGTTACTAACTTGGCGGGCGTTCCTTCGATTATTTATGGGCTTTTAGCTTTGGGTGTGTTTGTTTATGGATTGAACCTGGGTGAAAGTGTCATTACTGCCGGGTTAACTTTGGCGCTACTAGTTTTACCTATAGTAATTGTTGCTACTCGTGAGGCTATCCGTGCTATTCCTAATAGTATTCGCGAGGCTGCTTATGCAACCGGGGCTTCTAAGTGGCAGGTAATCTGGGATCACGTTTTGCCCTACTCCACAGGAACAATTCTGACTGGTGTGATTGTGGCCTTGGCGCGGGCTATTGGTGAGACTGCGCCTTTAATTACTATTGGGGCTTTGACATTTATTGCCTTCTTACCTGAACCCCCAATCACGAGTGATTTTCCCTTCATTTCATTTGCTTGGTTATCTGCTCCTTTTACTGTGCTGCCAATTCAAATGTTTTCTTGGGTATCTCGTCCCCAAACTAGCTTTCAGGTGAACGCTGCGGCAGCGGGTATTGTTCTGATTGTGATTACTTTGTCCATGAATGCTGTAGCAATTTATTTCCGTTATCGTTTACGCAGTAAAATCAAATGGTAGAAACAGGATATTCCAAACTGAACAAGCCCTTAAAGGCGGCGGTTAATAGTCTTAATTTTTACTATGCTGGTACAGTCCATGCTCTGAAGAACATTAATATGCCAGTGGCTGAGAAGCAGGTTACGGCATTGATTGGACCATCTGGATGTGGTAAAACTACCCTACTACGTTGTTTCAACCGGATGCATGACCTCTATCCGGGTAATCGCTATGGAGGAGAAATCACTCTAGAACCAGATGGGGTCAACCTGCTAAGTCGTAAAGTTGACCCCATTGAAGTGCGAATGCGGATTAGTATGGTGTTTCAAAGACCTAATCCTTTTCCTAAGTCTATTTATGAAAATGTGGCTTATGGTTTGAGGGTACGGGGTGAAACTAGACGTGACATTATTGATGAGAAAGTAGAAACAGCTTTGCAAAGTGCGGCTTTGTGGGATGAAGTCAAAGACCGTCTGAGTGATTTAGCTTTTAACCTTTCTGGTGGTCAACAGCAAAGGCTCTGTATCGCCCGGGCTTTGGCTACTGAACCGGAAATGGTACTATTTGATGAACCAACATCTGCCCTAGACCCCATAGCTACTGCCAGCATTGAAGAGTTAATTACTCAATTGAAAACAACAGTGACGATTTTGATTGTCACGCATAATATGCAGCAAGCAACTCGTTTATCTGACTATACGGCATTTATGTATTTGGGCGAATTGGTGGAGTTTGATCAGACAGGGGTCATTTTTCATCACCCTTCTGAGGCAAAAACGGCAGATTATGTCAGTGGTCGTTTTGGATAATCTTTTGTTTCCACAATTTTAGTGGCAAAAAACAAAGCTAGCAGGTAGCTGGCTACCTGCTGCTAGCTAAGTACATATATCATCGCCATGTTTGATTAGGGTAGTGCTGATTCCCTATACTGGATTAAAATAACTTGACCCCAACTAGTTTGGGGTTAAGAAAAGTTCACTACTGGGTTAATTTACCGTTAAACTTAGATATCAAGGGGAAATTATTGTAGTAGGTGGGTATTTTTGGCTTATTTACCCATTTTTTGACGGTTTGCAAGATGACTTTGCCAGCTTAGTTAAAGCTAATCATGAATTAATATTAAGAAAACATATTACATATGTTTTCTTCCTATTCACCTTTATTATAACCATGGCCAGAGACTTACGGGGATTCATCAAAATTCTGGAAGAAAGAGGACAATTAAAGAGAATTTCCGCTTTAGTTGACCCAGAATTAGAAATTGCAGAAATTTCCAACCGGATGCTACAAAAAGGTGGGCCAGGGTTACTATTTGAGAACGTTAAAGGCGCATCGTTCCCGGTGGCGGTTAATTTGATGGGAACTGTGCAAAGGATATGCTGGGCAATGAATATGCAGCATCCAGAAGAGTTGGAAACTCTGGGTAAAAAGCTGGGTATGCTGCAACAACCAAAACCACCAAAAAAGATTTCCCAAGCTATAGACTTTGGGAAGGTGCTGTTTGATGTAGTGAAGGCTAAACCAGGACGAGACTTTTTCCCACCTTGTCAACAAGTGGTAGTCCAAGGTGATGATTTAGATTTAAATAAGTTACCCTTAATACGTCCGTATGTAGGCGATGCCGGTAAGATTATCACTCTGGGATTAGTAATTACCAAGGACTGTGAAACGGGTACGCCCAATGTAGGTGTGTATCGCTTGCAACTGCAATCTCGAAATACGATGACTGTTCACTGGTTATCTGTGCGGGGTGGGGCTAGACATTTACGCAAGGCTGCTGAATGTGGTAAAAAGTTAGAAGTGGCGATCGCTCTGGGTGTAGATCCTTTAATCATTATGGCTGCGGCAACACCCATTCCTGTAGATCTATCAGAATGGTTGTTTGCAGGACTCTATGGCGGTTCCGGTGTCAACCTAGCAAAATGTAAAACTGTAGATTTAGAAGTTCCCGCAGATTCAGAATTTGTCTTGGAAGGGACAATTACACCAGGGGAAGTATTACCAGATGGCCCCTTTGGCGACCATATGGGTTACTACGGTGGTGTGGAAGATTCTCCGTTGGTGCGCTTCCAATGTATGACCCACCGCAAAGACCCCATTTATTTAACCACTTTTAGCGGTCGTCCCCCCAAGGAAGAGGCGATGATGGCGATCGTCCTGAATCGGATTTACACTCCTATTTTGCGGCAACAAGTCTCGGAAATTGTGGATTTCTTCTTACCAATGGAAGCCTTAAGTTACAAAGCTGCGATTATTTCCATTGATAAAGCATATCCAGGACAGGCGCGACGGGCTGCTTTGGCGTTTTGGAGTGCCTTACCCCAATTTACTTATACTAAATTTGTGATTGTGGTGGATAAAGATATCAATATTCGTGATCCGCGTCAAGTAGTATGGGCTATCAGTTCCAAAGTTGATCCCTCTAGGGATGTATTTATTTTGCCTAATACACCCTTTGATACCTTAGATTTTGCTAGTGAGAAAATTGGTTTAGGTGGACGCATGGGTATTGATGCGACTACGAAAATACCACCCGAAACAGACCACGAATGGGGCGCACCTCTGGAGTCAGACCCCAATATAGCAGCGATGGTAGATAGACGCTGGGCTGAGTATGGTTTAGCGAATTTAAAGTTAGGGGAGGTAGATCCCAATTTGTTCGGCTACGATATGCGGTAAAAAGTATTACCCCCTCTTCCCTAGGGAGGAGGGGGAGATCAGGATTGTCTGCTTGATTCATTGGTGTGGAATTTCCAGAACTACCAACTGTTGGCTGTTCCACGTCTATAGGGTTCCCCTGTAAATGGCTGTACACCAATCACCGGATAAGCATCGTCAGTAGGTGTAAAAATCCGCATTACGGCTTCAGAAACATACTGCATGATGCTAGCTAATCTGTTTGAAATCGCCATATGAGACTCCTTGCTGAGTCGCGTTGGTTTTAATTTATCTACTTTAGTACTGATGTTGTCCACAAGATTAAAATTGCAACATATTATAAATATGTGTAATCTTTATTTGGTTATCTTTGCAACAGTTTATATTCTGGCTAAGTTTTACTTATGTTGATATTTGAGATTTTTCACAAAACCTTGCTCAAAAATTAGCAGTAAATATTGGTAGAAATTACTATTAAAATAAGTTAAATAATGGCAAATTATCAAATAATCCCCATGGTTAAATTTATGTTTAGAGGACTCATATAACTTTATGCCGGGGCTAAGTTGACATTATATATAGTAAAATCTACTATAACAAAGGGGGAAGATGTGGTAAAAATACTCTGGCATGGCAAGTGATCCAGAAGATTAGAAAATTGTAATGTATGAATTATGGCTATTTAAACGCAAATGATAGGTAAATTACCCAAAGGTAAAATATGAAAATTGCTTTGTTTGGTACTAGTGCGGATCCGCCGACAGCTGGACATCAAAAGATTCTGAGGTGGTTGTGTGAGGTTTATGATTGGGTGGCGGTTTGGGCTGCTGATAATCCTTTTAAGTCTCATCAAACACCTTTGGAACATCGGGCAACAATGCTGCAATTATTGATTGCGGATATCGATACCCCACGCAGCAATATTACTTTAGAACAGGATTTGAGTAGCTTTAGAACTCTGGAAACTGTGGAAAAAGCCCAGGCTCGCTGGGGTGATGATACTGAGTTTACATTGGTGATTGGTTCCGATTTATTACATCAGTTACCGCGTTGGTATCGTATTCAAAATTTGTTGCAGCAAGTAGAACTATTAATTGTGGCTCGACCGGGATATGCCATAGATAAGTATAGCTTGGAACCGGTGAAAAATTTAGGCGGTCAAATTGCGATCGCTAGCTTAACCGGTATAGATGTTTCCTCCACCGCCTATCGTGAACATGGAGATACTCAAGCCCTGACTCCCCCAATTATCGCTTATATTCATCAACAGCATTTGTACAAATGCCAGGACGCAACCACAAAAAGATACCAAGTCTGCTAAATCAACAACCTTGGGCTGATTTTAAAGTTGGTGTTGATAACGTCATTTTTTCTGTAGATACCGCTCAAAATCGGCTGCTAGTGCTTTTAGTCATGCGACAGCAAGAACCATGTTTAAATTCCTGGAGTCTTCCGGGTACTTTAGTACGTAAAGGAGAATCCTTAGAAGATGCTGCTTATCGGATTATGGCAGAGAAAATTAGAGTAAATAATCTCTATTTAGAGCAGTTATACACCTTTGGCGGACCAAATCGCGACCCTAGAGAAACTACTAATGGTTATGGTGTACGTTATCTATCCGTGAGTTACTTTGCTCTAGTCAGGTTTGAAGAAGCAGAACTAATTGCAGAGCAAGTGACTGGAATTGCTTGGTATCCAGTCAAAGAAGTACCGCAATTAGCCTTTGATCATAATCAAGTTTTGGCTTATGGACACAGACGCTTAAGAAATAAGTTAGAGTATAGTCCCGTAGCTTTTGACATTCTACCCGCCAGCTTCACCTTAAATGATTTGTATCAATTATACACCACAGTTTTAGGGGACAATTTCGCCGACTATTCTAACTTTCGGGCGCGTTTACTCAAGTTAGGTTTTTTATCCGATACGGGAATTAAAGTATCACGGGGTGCTGGTCGTCCGGCTAGTTTATATAAATTTGATGCAGAGGCGTTTGCTCCTTTTAAAGATAAAACTTTAGTCTTTATTTAATAGCTTATCCTCATCTTTGTGCATCTGTGAGAAATTCGTTATATGGTGTACCTCACACAGGAAAAAATTGCTATATACCAACCATGAAAATTGCGATCGCTCAACTAAATCCTACTATTGGTGATTTGTCCACTAATGCTCAGAAAATTCTCGAAGCAGCCCAAAAAGCAGCCAATCAAGGTGCGCGTTTATTATTAACCCCAGAACTTTCCTTGTGTGGCTATCCCCCGCGAGATTTATTACTAAATCCTAGTTTTGTCACAGCTATGGGGATGACATTACAACAGCTAGCTACAGATTTACCGCCCAATTTATCTGTATTGGTAGGAACTGTTTCCCCCAATTTAAAAGCTGATAGCACTGGGGGAAAAAGTTTATTTAATAGCATCGCTTTGTTGACAGAAGGGAAAGTAAAACAAGTTTTTCATAAGCGACTTTTACCGACCTATGATGTCTTTGATGAAAACCGCTATTTTGAACCAGGGCTACAAGCTAATTATTTCACCCTAGATAATCTTGATATTGGTGTAACTATTTGTGAAGATTTATGGAACGATGAAGACTTTTTAGGAAAACGTAATTATGCCGTTAATCCTATTGCTGATTTAGCGATTTTGCGTGTAGATTTGATTGTCAATTTGTCAGCTTCACCCTATAGTGTTGGTAAACAGCAGTATCGAGAATCTATGCTCAATCATAGTGCGGTACGTTTTTCACAACCAATGATTTATACCAATCAAGTCGGGGGAAATGATGATTTAATTTTTGATGGACGTAGTTTTGGTTTAAATCGTCAGGGTGAAATTGTCTGTCGTGCTCGTGGTTTTGCCACTGATTTGGTCATAGTTGAATTTGATCAAGCCCGGGGAGATTTACAATTGAGTTCTGTGGCACCGGTATATCAGTCAGAAGAGGAAGAAATTTGGCACGCCTTGGTGTTGGGAGTGCGAGATTACGCCCAAAAGTGTCATTTTTCTAAAGTTTTGCTGGGTCTAAGTGGGGGAATTGATTCAGCATTAGTCGCCGCCATCGCCGCCGCGGCCGTCGGTAAAGAAAATGTCATCGGTGTACTGATGCCTTCTCCTTACAGTTCAGAGCATTCTGTAACTGATGCTTTGGCATTAGCGGAAAATTTGGGTATTCAAACTACTATCTTAAAAATAGGGGAATTAATGTCAGGGTTCGATCACACCTTGGCTGACTTGTTCGCTGGTACTGAATTTGGCATTGCTGAGGAAAATATCCAATCCCGGATTCGTGGTAATTTATTGATGGCGATCGCTAACAAGTTCGGTTATCTCTTATTATCTACCGGCAACAAGTCAGAAATGGCAGTGGGTTATTGCACCCTTTACGGTGATATGAATGGTGGCTTGGCTGTAATTGCTGATGTTCCCAAAACCCGTGTTTATTCACTGTGCCACTGGTTAAATAGTAATGGCGAAATTATTCCCCACAATATTCTCATCAAACCACCCAGTGCTGAACTCAAACCCGGACAAGTTGATCAAGATTCTCTACCCTCCTACGAGATTTTAGATGACATCTTACAACGCTTCATCCACAACCACCAATCAGCAGCCCAAATTGTCGCCGCAGGTCATGACCGGTTCATTGTCAATCGAGTCATTCAAATGGTCGCCCGTGCTGAATTTAAACGCAGACAAGCACCCCCAGGATTAAAAATTACAGATCGTGCCTTTGGTACTGGTTGGCGAATGCCAATTGCTAGTAACTGGGGTGCTGTCGAAAAAGTTGTTAATTAACCCCCTAGGTCTCTCAACATCCCATTAATCCTATCAACTCCAGCGGTGTCATTTCTCCGTTGATACAAGTTACGAGCTGTCTGTAGTAATTGGTTGGCGCGGGCTGTATTTCTTCGCTGTTGATACATCTTAGCCATCAACTCATAAGTTTGGGGATTATTGGGGTCTAGTTTAATTGCTTCTTCGTAAGCCCAATTAGCAGCAGTAAAGTCTCCCAGACGAGATTGGGTGAAACCTAATCCCAAGTAGGCATTTAAATGGTTACGGTTGAGTTGGATAGCACGACGGTAAGACTCTTTCGCCCCATTAATGTCATTCAAGTTAACTTTAATGTAACCCATGGCGTAATGAAAATCGCTATTATTCGGGTTAATAGCGATCGCTCGACGATAGGAGGCTAGGGCTTCTGGAAATTTTCCTTGTTTAGCATACAGGTAGCCTATCCCAGAATGAATTCTGGCATTCTTTGGTTCTATCTGAGCCGCTTGTTGATAAATGGCGATCGCCCCATTATAGTCCTGGTCTCTTACCAGTTTCTGCCCTTCCTCAAACAGTCTCCTGACTTGGGAGTTATTGGTTTGCGCCATCAGTATTTGGCTCTGAGCCATGGAGGGTATGCTAACGGTAGTCAGTCCTAAGCATAGAATACTAACTACAAGTGAAATGGGCTTGTACATAGTAAAATTCCGTCAATTATTATAGGGGAGGTTTTTGTACATTAAAACAAAAATTATCAGTTTTGAAAACCACATTTATTTACTCTGGCCAAATTTAAATATCTGGTTAATTCAGATACTTTTTTACAGGACAAGACAGCCTGAGTTGATATTCAATATATAGTATTCACTATATCCTATCAATCAAGTATTTGGACAAAACGCCTAGTTTAATGAGTTTTTCTCATCGTAAATATAAGTTTTTTATTACCAATAATAGAATAACTAAGGGTATAAATGACGGACAATACACGACATACACCCGCCAAAGACTAATCTGCTATTACGGGGTTAATTTATGATTCTCACTACAACTGATGTGATTCAAGGTGCCATTATTGAATCATATTTAGGGATTGTCACCGCGGAAGTTGTGTACGGGAGTAATTTCATCCGCGATTTTTTTGCCAGCATTCGAGATATTATCGGTGGGCGTACTGCTAGTTATGAGCGACTATTTGAGCAGGGACAACGCAAAGCCATAGAAGAATTAGAAAAACGTGCACATGCTTTAGGTGCAGATGCTGTAATTGGTATTCAATTTCATACTGGTACTATCAATATCAATGTTGAACAGACCGGCGTTATGTTGCTAATTACCGCCACAGGTACGGCTGTGAAAATACGTTAGCTTGTTAATAGTCTTTTGTCCGGTGGCTAATGGGTAATCACAACAGATGAGATTACCCATTTTTGTGAGCATGACTAAAAGGCCGCATCTGATTTCTTTGACAAAGTCCTATGAAACCTCACGCCCACCCTCTAATTATTAAGGAGGGCGAGAAAGAATCTTGTTGCTCGCTCCTCACATAACCTCAAACAATCAAGACATTAATAATCGATGGATTAGCTATAAATTTATTAATTAATTGCATTTCATCCTACTGAAGATAGAGTAATTAAGTCATGCTGTTGATAGATATTAAAAATCAAAGCTAGGAATTTAATTTAAAGCATAAGCATGACTCAAAAAAATGAATATACTTGAGAAAAACTTTGCTGACAAAGCAATGGAGAAAATTAACTATGTCATACATAAATCGTGTAGGCGATGAAGTTATTAATGAACCACAACTAGGAGCTAGAGTCGCTGAATATCATGACCGGGTGCGTTGGGGACCAATCATTGCCGGTGTATTGGTAGCCCTAGCTACTCAATTAATCTTGAGTTCCTTATTTGGTGCTATCGGCGCAGCTAGCATTGCTGGTTCTGGATCCCCCAGGACTATAGCCCCTGATGTTGCTGCTAATGTGGGAGTCTGGTCAACCCTAGCTTTGTTGATATCCTTGTTCATTGGTGGTTGGGTGACAACTCGTACTTGTGGCCCCATGAATCGAAATACAGCCCTACTCAACGGCGCAATTCTCTGGGCTACTACTATCGCCCTGAGTTCTTGGTTATTAGCAACCGGAGTATGGGGTACTTTTGGCGTGGTGGCTCCCAATATTGCAGTAGTACCAGCACCTGAACTAGGCACACCCCCACCGGAAACGGCTGTAACTGCTGAACAAGCCCGCCAAATTGCTGGGGCTACTTCTAGAGCTTTGTGGTGGTTTGTGTTGGGATCCCTGTTAAGTTTAGCTGCGGCTCTTATGGGGGCTGTTGTGGGCGCTCGCAGTCCTAGAACTAACAATTATCGGACTTAAATGTGGTACTTAAAATTACATAAAGTTCATCGCTAAAAGTACCTTTTTGAAGGTGCTTTTTATTGCGGTGTGGAATTTTTACCACTTCAAATATGAAGCTTCAATTCCCTGCTCTCGCTTAATTTTGGCATCCTTTTCAAACCAAGTAATCAGCTGCTGGGTGCTTAGGTCTTCTATAGCAACACCGTATTCTTGGGCTATATGCTGTAAAAGTTTGAGGGATGAAATTGTTAGTCTGGTGAGAAACTTTTCCGAAGAAGACAACAAGGCGCTATCAACTTGTGCCGACTCTTCTAAGGTGAGAAATTGTGCTGAAGGTTGCTGTGGTAGTATATCCATATATTTAGTTGTTGAATGTAAGTCAAAATTATTACTACTTACTCATCTGTTTGTTCTGGTCGCCCTTGCACTAAATACCCGCAACGATGTTCACCATTGATAATCCAATGGGTTCGCTCTACGTGACAATCTGGTAACACCGCCGCAAACATTTCTAATTCATGACCGCAGATGCTAGGGAAGGACTCGGCAACATTAGAAATGGCACAATTATGTTCCATGAAGATAAAGCTATCACCATGGGAGGATTCCACACAGTGATACTCAGCCATGAATCCTTCAGCCTTTCTGACATTGACTAAATTAGCTACACGCTCTTGGAGTGAACCCTTACCGACGCGATCGCGGTATTCTTGGGCTTTCCTCTCCCACTGTTTCTGTAAAATCGAGCTAACTTGTTCACGGCCTACAGTTTCCGCTAAAGTGTCCAGCAGTGACACCGCAAACTCGCCGTAGCGGTCGGCTTGGTGAGTGCTCAAACTTCTTTGTAGGCGATCGCGTCCCCGAGGGCTTAATTTATAGATATGTTGCGGCCGCCCCATCCCTACTTGTACAGATGTATACAGAACTAGCTCCTCCGTCTCCAAATCCTTCAGGTGACGACGGATGGCTTGCTTGCTGACATCTAAAACTTCCGCCAACTCAAAAGCAGTTGCTTGTGAGCGTTTAAGCAGATACTCGAGAATATCTTGCTTTGTCGAGGTTTGGTGAGTAATCTCCATTTTCCCTACAAGACGCTGCGCGAACGTCCCCAAAAATTTTTTTAGAAAATTTGACTTTAACAACATTCTTGTTGTTAATTTAGCGTAAAATGAAAATAAATTAAACAACCCGCAAGTTGTTTTACTCCCCAATTACTATTCTAACAGATGTGTAACCACTCGGTCACACCAGCGGAGAATAGACGCACACCATAGCCCCTCTGCCATCCTTAAAGAGATATCAGTAAACAGATTCCACAATTGCAGTTCTGAACACAAGAGATTTATACCGATGAGTGCCACTGTCAAAACCTTAGTCAACCAACCCTACAAGTACGGCTTTATCACCGATATTGAAGCCGACACTATCCCCCGGGGACTAAACGAGGACGTTGTTCGCTTGATCTCCGCCAAGAAGAACGAACCACAGTTCATGTTAGATTTTCGGCTCAGATGTTATCGCCAGTGGCAAAAAATGACGGAACCAACTTGGCCTAGCGTCAAGTACCCGCCCATCGACTATCAGAATATTATCTACTACTCCGCCCCCAAAAAAGCCAAAGCCAAGCTCAACAGCTTGGATGAAGTAGACCCCACCCTACTAGAAACCTTTGAAAAATTGGGTATTTCCCTATCGGAACAAAAGCGCCTCGCCAATGTCGCCGTTGATGCGATTTTTGATAGCGTTTCGGTGGCTACGACCTTTAAAGAAAAACTAGCCGAAGATGGGGTTATCTTCTGCTCAATTTCCGAAGCCCTACAAGAACACCCCGAACTTGTGCGGAAGTACCTGGGTAGCGTTGTTCCCGCGGCGGATAATTACTTTGCAGCTTTGAATGGTGCTGTATTTAGTGATGGTTCTTTTGTCTATATTCCTAAAGGCGTAAAATGCCCCATGGAATTGTCTACATATTTCCGCATCAACTCTGGTGATACAGGACAATTTGAACGGACTTTGATTGTAGCCGAAGAAGGTAGCTATGTTTCCTACCTAGAAGGTTGTACCGCACCTATGTATGACAGCAACCAACTACACGCCGCTGTAGTGGAACTAGTCGCCCTGGACAACGCCGAAATTAAATACTCCACTGTCCAAAACTGGTACGCCGGGGACGAAAATGGTAAAGGTGGAATCTATAATTTTGTCACCAAACGCGGTTTGTGTCAAGGTGTCAATTCTAAAATTTCCTGGACTCAAGTAGAAACAGGTTCGGCTATTACTTGGAAGTACCCTAGCTGTGTGTTAGTGGGTGATAACTCCGTGGGTGAGTTTTACTCGGTGGCGCTGACCAATAATATGCAGCAAGCTGACACCGGAACAAAAATGATTCATGTTGGTAAAAATACTCGCAGCACGATTATTTCTAAGGGAATTTCAGCAGGTAATTCTAGTAACAGTTATCGCGGTTTAGTGAAAGTCAATCCCACAGCTCAAGGCGCGAGAAATTATTCTCAGTGCGATTCTATGCTGATTGGCGATAATGCCCATGCCAATACTTTCCCTTATATACAAGTACAAAATAATACTGGAAAAGTAGAGCATGAAGCCTCTACTTCTAAGATTGGCGAAGACCAACTGTTTTACTTCGCTCAGAGAGGTATTTCCCCAGAGGATGCTATTTCTATGATGATTAGCGGCTTCTGTAAGGATGTGTTTAATCAGCTACCTATGGAATTTGCTGTGGAAGCGGACAAGCTTCTGAGTCTCAAGTTAGAAGGTAGTGTTGGATAATTGTCAACCAAGGGCTAGGCTTTTTATTTATTCCTAGTCTTGATTAAGGGACCACACAGACGCACAGAGCGCAAAGTAAGAGAAGAGAAGAGAGAACATGATTATTGAAAATAGTGAAGTAGTTCTGTCAGTGAAAGATTTGACGGCTAATGTTGATGGAACTCCAATTCTGAAGGGTTTAAATCTTGAGGTGCGCTCTGGAGAAATTCATGCGATTATGGGACCCAATGGTTCTGGTAAAAGCACTTTTTCTAAGGTGTTGGCCGGACACCCAGCTTATGAGGTGACTGGTGGTGAGGTGATTTTCCAGGGTGAGAACTTGCTGGAAATGGAACCAGAGCAACGCGCTAGAGCAGGTGTATTTTTGGCCTTTCAATATCCTTTGGAAATTCCAGGTGTGAGTAATTTGGATTTCTTACGGGTAGCTTACAATTCTCGCCGCAAGGCTCAAGGTTTGGAAGAATTGGACGCTTTTGATTTTGATGATTTGATTTCAGAAAAGTTGGATGTAGTGAAAATGAATCCGGCTTTTTTGAATCGCAGTCTCAATGAAGGCTTTTCTGGTGGCGAGAAGAAGCGCAATGAAATTCTGCAAATGGCCCTGCTGGAACCAAAGTTGAGTATTCTGGATGAGACTGATTCGGGTTTGGATATTGATGCTCTCAAAATTGTGGCTAATGGCGTGAATCAGTTAACTAGTCCAGAAAATGCCACCATTATGATTACTCACTATCAACGCTTACTTAATTATATTGTGCCGGATTTTGTCCATGTTATGGCTCGGGGTCGCATCCTCACCAGTGGTGGTAAGGATTTGGCTCTAGAATTGGAAACTCGCGGTTATGACTGGGTGTTAGAAGCTGCTGAGGTGGGTGTGTAATGACTATTCAAGTTGAGTCTATTCCCGTTTCTAACTCTCATGGTCTGCGGGATAGGGATGATTTTCTGACTGGGTTATTAAATCAAGTAATTTCTCCTAAAACCCAGGACTGGTTAGAGGAATTACGCCAAGGTGCTGCTCATGGGGTACGTCATGCTACTATCCCCACCACCCGCAATGAGGAATGGCGTTTTACTGATTTGTCAGCTTTACGCCAAGTACAGTTTCATGTAGATACACAATTAAAATCAGCTGATATCTCGGCTTTAACTTTACCAGAAGCTGTTAACAGTCGTTTGGTATTTGTTAATGGTGTTTATGCGCCCCATTTATCCGCAGTCGCAGATTTACCATCTGGGGTTGTGGTCGGTAATTTGGCGGGTTTGTCCCAGTCTCAGCAGGAGGGTGTTAAACCCTATTTAGCACAAGCTGAAGGTTCACAAGAGGTGTTTACTGCTCTTAATACTGCTGGAATTTCTGATGCGGCGGTGTTGTGGGTGGGGAAAAATGTCACCGTTGACACGCCTATTCATCTGTTGTTTCTCAATACTGCTGATGAGCAACCGAGCATTTACCAGCCTCGTTGTTTGGTAGTGGCGGAGTCTAGTAGTAGTGTAACTTTGGTGGAAGATTTTACTTTTGCTGGGTTGGGGGAGACGGAAAACACTAAGAACAAGCCGGTTTACCTGACTAATGCGGTAACGGAAATTTGGCTGGGTGACAATGCTCAGGTGAATCATACTCGGTTAGCGCGCGAAGGTGTAGAAGCTTTTCATATTGGGAAGACGACTGTCACTCAGGCTCGTGATAGTCGATATACTTGTCATGCTTTGACTTTTGGGGGTCGGTTATCTCGCCACAATTTGGAAGTCTTCCAAACTGGTGAGCAAACTGAAACTACTCTCAATGGTTTGACGATGATTTCTCACAAGCAGTTGGCTGATACTCACAGTCTCATCGCACTTAATCATCCCCATGGTACAAGCAGACAATTACATAAGTGTATTGTAGGCGATCGCGCTCATGCGGTGTTCAACGGTAAAGTTTTTGTCCCCAAACCAGCCCAGTTGACAGATGCAGGACAATTAAATCGCAATTTACTGTTATCGCCAAAGGCGAGAGTGGATACTAAACCCCAATTGGAAATTACCGCCGATAACGTTAAATGCGCTCATGGTGCTACGGTTAGTCAATTGGAAGACGATGACATCTTTTATCTGCAAAGTCGCGGAATTAATGAAAGCGATGGGCGTAAGTTGTTGATTAACGCTTTTGCTGCGGAAATTATCAACCAAATACCCGTCAAGTCTCTGCAAAATATCCTATTAAACACGGTAAATGGTCATGAATGACTATTTATCATCACTAATGACTAATTACCCATGACTTTCACCCCTACCAAAACCCTAGCTGACAAAGTTCGCCCTGACTTCCCCTTACTACATCAGGAAGTTAACGGTAAACCTTTGGTTTATCTGGATAATGCTGCTACCTCTCAAAAACCCGTGTTCGTGTTAAATATCCTACGGGATTATTACGAACAGTATAACGCTAATGTGCATCGCGGCGCTCATACCCTTAGTGCTAAGGCCACTGATGCTTATGAAGGAGCACGAGATAAAGTCGCTAAATTTATTCATGCTGCGTCACGTCAGGAAATCATCTACACTCGCAACGCCAGTGAAGCCATTAATTTGGTAGCTTACAGCTGGGGTATGAACAATTTGCAACCAGGAGATGAGATTATTCTGTCGGTGATGGAACACCACAGTAATATTGTTCCTTGGCAATTGGTAGCACAAAAAACGGGTGCCGTGTTAAAGTTTGTCGAATTGACACCCGCAGGTAGTTTTGATTTAGAACAGTTTAAACAGCTGATTTCCCAGAAAACAAAACTGGTAGCAGTAAGTCATGTTTCTAATACTTTGGGTTGCATTAACCCAGTAGCAGAAATTGCCACCATCGCTCACAGATACGGTGCTAAATTCTTGGTTGATGCTTGCCAAAGTTTACCTCATATGCCCGTGGATGTGCAGGCAATAAACTGTGATTGGTTGGTGGCATCTGGTCACAAAATGTGCGCACCCACTGGTATTGGGTTTTTGTATGGTAAGTTGGCAGTGTTAGAATCTATGCCACCATTTTTCGGTGGAGGTGAGATGATTGCTGATGTATATTTAGACCATTCTACCTATGCAGAATTACCCCATAAATTTGAGGCCGGTACCCCCGCTATTGCTGAGGCGATCGCCCTAGGGGCGGCGGTAGATTATCTTAGTAATATTGGCATGGATAGAATCCACGCATACGAAGCTGAACTCACCGCTTATCTATTCCAAAAATTAGCCCAAATACCCCAAATTCAAGTTTATGGGCCTAAACCTAACGCCCAAGGAGAAGGTAGAGCTGCTTTAGCTGCATTCACAGTCGCAGATGTCCACCCTAACGACTTATCTACATTATTAGATCAAGAAGGGGTAGCGATTCGTTCTGGACACCATTGCACTCAACCCTTACACCGTTACTTAGGTTTACCGGGAACCGCACGGGTAAGTTTGTCTTTCTATAACACCCGCGAAGAAATTGATATTTTTATCAAGGCTTTGCAGGAAACCCTGGACTTTTTTGCCGGTTTCCAGGCTTAAATGTAAGGTGGGTGATTCCCACCTTTGTGAGCTAACAGGAAAGCACTTATAGTTACTAACAAAGATAAAACGGTTAAAAAAGGTTTTCCGTAGTTGCTAATTCTCGTTGTTCATAATGACGACAACCCCCACAAGGACCAATGGGGTTAACAGCACAGCGCATATACCCAGAGCGAGCATTAAATTTACAACTAATATCACCGATGAGATAACCCACACCTTCCAAATAATAGCGATCGCGTAGCAGCGGTGACCTAGCGCCATCGCTCTCAAAGGGTGTGATCCTCTCCGGGATGGGTGTTTGTGAGTGAGTAGCTACTTGTCTGGTCCGTCGGCGTGGGTGAGAATGGGTTCTACGAATTACCCACAGGGAAAACAGGGATGGTAATAAACCAACAGTCATCACTAATAGCGTCTTCAACACCTGATCTTGGCCTCTGTTATGCGCTAACTACCTTATCCGATGTTAGCAACGGGGTGATTGCTTTGGTATTTAACTAGAATTGTATAGCTTGATGGTTACGCTATGCAAGCTATCGGTAAAATGCACAAAGTTAAGTACAAATCACAGGGATGATGGGAGGCAAAAATGGCATTGGCTGACTTAAGAATTGTGTTGGTGGAACCAGCAGGACCGTTGAACCTAGGGTCAATCGCCAGAGTAATGAAAAATTTTGGTTTACATAACCTAGTCTTAGTCAATCCCCAATGCAAACCACTGTCAGCGGAAGCCATGAAAATGGCAGTTCATGCCAAGGATATTTTAGAATCTGCGGTATTAGTACCCACATTATCAGCAGCATTGCACGGATGTGTCCGGGCGATCGCCACCACAGCGCGGGTACGTGATTGGGACACACCCTTAGAAAATCCCCGCAGCGCCCTACCCTGGTTATTAGAGTCACCACAGGAACCCGCCGCCCTGATTTTTGGTAGAGAAGACCGGGGTTTAAGTAATGAAGAACTCAATTATGCTCAGAGGTTTGTTCGCATTCCCACCAGTGACAATTATTCATCCCTGAATTTAGCCTCAGCTGTAGGTATTTGCTGTTATGAACTCGGACAAATAGCACCACCGACAACGCCACCTCCCAGCCTGGAACTGGCATCTTTGGATCTATTAGAAAACTACTATCAGCAGTTAGAATCTCTACTACTAGATATTGGTTACTTGTATCCCCATACAGCCGCTAGTCGCATGGCTAAATTCCGCCAATTGTATAATCGCGCGCACCTACAAACCAAGGAGGTATCCATGCTCAGAGGGATTCTGCGACAAATAGAATGGGTGATTAAAACCAAGAAACATGAGTAAAACTTATGATTGAACCTGAGAAAATCTACGAAATTATCCCCCTGAAACATTTAAAATAGCTTACACTAAACATACAAAGGCTACTGGTGAGTTTTGGTATGGCTACGCCACGCAAGCTAGAGTGAGATTGCACCGAAAACATTCGAGTGGGTCACAAGGAGTAACAGTGTCAGAGTCAAGTGACAAACTAAGAAACTTTTCGCGGGGTCAACCGACCAACCTTCGCCCGCGTCAGGGTAACGGACAAAAGGTGGCAAAGAAAAAAGTAAAAGTCATTAATCAGCAGCGTTCTCCCAAGAAACAAGTAGCCGTGACGGGGCTGAATTATAATATGATGTCTCGCTCCAAACCGGTGTTAGCCATGCCTACAGGGGTAAAACCCATGCCCTATATGAGGAGGGGTAAAGCACAATTAAAGACCGTCCGGGTAGACAAGCAAGCAATGCCGAAAATGGGTAGACGAGTATCGCGAAAAACACGGTTAAAGCCCATGGCTAGAACCATGTTATACGCTTTGCGGTTGTTGATTGTGGGAGTGGGTGTCGGTGCGATCATGGGTACGGTGTTGTCAGTGTTAGACCCTGCTACTCGTATGCCCAGTCATTCGGGGACACAATCTCCTCATTTGGGGCAGAATCAGCCGCAAGTTATACATAATACTTCTGGTTTATATTTAACCCAGGAAATTACCCCATTGAAAAATGCTATCCAAAATTTGGCAATTGCAAACCCCAATCTCAAACCCGGGGTGTTCTTGCTGGATTTAGAGACTGGTGGCTATGTGGATGTGAATGGATCGAGCAGTTTCTCCTCGGCTAGTACTATTAAAGTACCACTTCTCATCGCCTTTTTCCAAGATGTGGATGCCGGTAAAGTCCGCCTGGATGAAATGCTAACCATGGAAAAAGATATGATAGCCGGTGGTTCGGGAAATCTGCAACATGAAAAAGTGGGGACTCAGTATAGCGCCATGGAAATCGCTACTCGCATGAGTACAAGCAGCGATAACACCGCTACTAATATGCTGATTGCTCGATTAGGAGGTATGGAAGCCCTGAATCAGCGGTTTCAAATTTGGGGACTCTCCGCTACAGCTATTCGTAATCCTCTCCCGGATTTATCAGGAACCAATACCACTAGCCCCAGGGATTTGGCGAATTTACTGGCTATGGTCAATCAGGGGAATTTAGTCAGTATGCGATCGCGCGACCTTATCCTTGATATTATGCGTCGTACAGAGCGGAATCATCTGCTACCTTCTGGTTTAAGCCCAGGGGCAAGAATACACCACAAAACAGGTGATATTGGCACCATGTTGGGTGATGTGGGTTTAATTGATATCCCCACAGGTAAACGCTACATTGCGGCTGTGATGGTACAACGCCCCCATAATGACCCGGAAGCCGAAAAACTAATTAGCTCTATTTCTAAGGCTGCTTACCAACAATTTAACCAAAATCCGGCTTCCAATGCAGTAATGACTCCACCAGCACCTCAGAATATGGGGAACAATATCCCCCCAAATGCTCCTCAAAACCCCTTCTCGACTCCACAACCTTTCCCCTCTAGATAAGTTTTGGTAAATTCAGTCATCACATCTACCACCCCATCCATCCAATTCTTTACCGGTTACTGCTTGGGAAACTAAATTTATTTTCGGCGGTGAACTAAAAGAACATCTAGCAAATATGCAGTTTTGTGGGTAAAATTTAGGTCTTTTGATAACGCATTCCAGGGAGTTGGCAAACTAACCCCATAAGTTCTAACTGTAATAATGTGCTGGAAACTAAGCCTGTATTCATCCCTGTTTTTTGCACAATTAAATCAAAGGTTAAAATATCAGAGTCAATAGCATCCATTACTGCTTGCATTTCTGGCGGTAACCTCGGTAATTTTACCTTTTCTGGAACCTGTTCCGGGATGGGTGTAGTGTCGATTGTATCCAGTTTGGGGATAGCTCCGAGCATTTTTAACAGTTCGTCTAGTTCCCTGAGCACCAAACAAGCACCTTGACTGAGTAATTTTAAACACCCTTGCGATGGATAATCATCGATTCTTCCCGGTAATGCATAGACATCTCTGCCAAATTCATTAGCATAACCAGCCGTAATTAAAGCCCCAGACTTAGCAGGCGCTTCCATGACCAAAACTGCACGGCTTAAACCCGCAATAATCCGATTACGGCGGGGAAAGTGAGTGCGGTCTGGTGGGGTTTTGGCGGAATATTCACTCACTACTAACCCTTGAGTCAAAATCTGTTTATACAAATCGCGATTTTTAGGGGGATAAATGACATCTACGCCGGTTCCTAAAACTGCTATGGTTCTACCCCCTGCTTGCATCGCGGCTAGATGGCTTTCTGTATCAATTCCCTCCGCCATCCCAGATACGACTGTAAAGCCATTTTTAGCCAAGGCTGCGCTAATTTGGCGAGTCCAACGAATACCATAGTCTGAAGGTCGCCGTGTCCCCACAATTCCCACCATGGGTGTTTGTCCCAGATTTTCCCGCAGATCCACTTGACCCCGATAATACAAAACTGGGGGTGGGGTGGGAGTTTCCAGTAATAAACGGGGATAGTCTGGCTCCACTGGTGTCCAGAAATGGGGGTTTTCTTGGTGATGTTGGGTGAGTAATTCTTCTGGACGTACACGCGATCGCTGTGCAACTACTTTTTCTAAGGTCTGAAAACCAAAACCTTCCACTTCTGCTAATTCGGCTTTGCTAGCATTCCAAGCTGTACTTACACTACCAAAATGCTGGTTTAGCCGTTGCATTAACACTGGACCCACCCCGGAAATTTGCGACCAAGCTAGCCAATACGCTTTTTCTTCTGCCACGATTAAGTATTCCGATAAAACCTATCTAAAGTTAGCTAATATTTGTACTGACAGCAGATTTAATCTGAGTAGTAGGGCGGGCTTTCCTACCCACCCTACAAGAGCTAGTCCTAAGCTGACTATTTTATAGACAAAACTATACTTATGTTGACAAGCATTAACATAAGTGAGTTAAGAAAATCGCCCACTTGATATATAATCCTACGATATCAAGTATTGAATTAAGACTATTGCCAACGCGAAAACCAAGCAATGATAGCGGTAGTCTTTCTTGTAAATCTTAAGAGAAATATCGCGTCTGGCTAAGGCGTACAAGTCTACCAAGGGATAACCGCTCCCATGCTCCCGTTGA
>NZ_JANQDG010000078.1:0-15691 GCF_029891665.1 Anabaenopsis sp. FSS-46
ATTAAGTCCTCGACTAATTCCTGTTGTGGAGATAGTGATTCTTGATTTGCTACAATAATTTCACATCCTACCGATGTAGCTAGTTCAAGGATGAAATCAAAAGCAAATCGGCACATTCTATCTTTATGAGCCACAACAATCGTTGAAATTTCGCCTTTTAACATCGACATCATTATTGACAGAAATTTTTTTCTTTTAAAATTTAAACCTCCACCAATTTCTGATACCCAATCATCAACAGATAATCCTCTATTTAAACAAAAAGTTTCCATTGCAGCTATTTGATTTTTTAGTTCCGGTTTTTGCCCACTAGATGATACCCGACAATAAACTACTACTTTTCGTTTTGATTCAATAGGTTTCAGTCCTTGGGCTATCAATAAGTCATCTTCAGTATAAAAACGATGCCCTGATAATGTTCTTTTAGCAGGAAGTTTCCCAACTGAATCCCATCGTTGTAATGTCTTGACTGACACCCCAATTTTCTTTGCAAACTCATGAGGTTTAAACATAAATACATTTATAGGTTTGTAGATAAGTGTATGGGTTTGTCTATTTAATTGTCAACTAGGCTACTACTCCCGCTAAAGCGGGAGATGTTCCCATTAATCTTTGACTCTGACATCGATCACTGTAGAATTAAAGTTATAGTTAAAACCTTCTAATTCAAAGGTTGTACCTATTTTAACTTTGCTATTACCTAATACTGGACCAGTATCAGTAATTTGGGCTTTACCTTCTAGGGTTAAAAGCATATCTGTACTAAAGTTATTAGTTCTAGGATCTGGTAATTCTTTCACGGATCCATCAGGTTGGGAAACTGTCACGGTTCGCGGTAGTAGTTGCACGGATTTGATGCTAATCTGACCGTAGGGTTGATTCCGAATAATAACGTTAGTTTTACCCCCTTTGGTGAATCCGGCCTCAAATAAACGTTGAGGGTCGCGTACATTTAAACCGCGAACGGCTAAGTCAACTTCAATGGGTACGGTTTTCGTACCGATTTGGGCAACAGAACCCGTGGTTCCAGGAAAAATAAATATACCAACTATGACTAGTAGTATTACTAGTGCCGCCCCTAAATCAAGTAAGTTGATTTTACCAAACAATCTTCCTTTGGAATCTAAAATAGTCATCAGAACTTTTCCTATGAGATCATTTATCAGGAGAATACTGAGAATTATACTAGCTACTAACCCTAGCTTTGTTTATAGGCTCAGGTGCAACTTATAGAGGGATAAGTTCGTCCTGTTATTTATTGCATTACAGTTAATGATCATGAATTGTCAAGCTTTTTTTGCTCACCATGGGTGGCGGCGTCGCTGGTTTTATCCCTTGATTGCCGTGATTGTTGCTCTGAGTGTGTGCCTAAGTACACCCCTGCCGGGAAGGGCGTTTGATATCCGCTCTCTTCTGTTCCGGGGAATACAGGTAATTCAGATATCTAATATGTCTGATGCTCAGGAAGTGGATCTGGGTCGGCAGATGAATCAGCAGTTACGCAGTAGTAATATTCGCTTTAGCCGCAATTCTCAAATTAATCAATATGTCGAACAAATTGGCCGGCGTTTGGTAGCTAATAGCGATCGCCCTCAGCTTCCCTTCACCTTTCAAGTAGTTGAGGATAACACCATCAATGCCTTTGCTACCTTGGGGGGGTTTGTATATATCCATACAGGTTTAATCAAAGCCGCAGATAATGAAGGGCAATTAGCCAGTGTAATTGCTCATGAAATTGGTCACATTGGCGGTAGGCACTTAGTCAAACAGATGCGCCAAAGCACCATCGCTAGTGGTCTAGTTTCAGCCGCAGGTTTAGATCGTAATACCGCAGTGGGAATTGGTATAGAACTGGCACTCAACCGTCCCCGCAGTCGTCAAGATGAATTTGATGCCGATAACCGAGGTTTACAAGCTCTGACAGCGGCTGGTTATGCCCCCTCGGCTATGGTTTCCTTTATGGAAAAGCTGATGCAACGTGGCGGGTCTGTACCGACATTTTTAAGTACTCATCCCGGTACAGGCGATCGCATTAATGCCCTCCAAAGTTCTATTAATGCCCAACCTAGCAATCAGGGTGACGGATTAAATCATGCTGCTTATCGCGCCCAAATCCGCAGCATACTTTAGTAAAAATGTCAATGATCAACTAGGCTCGCTGCTTATGGCGGCGAGTGGCTATTTTAGCAGGTTGAACCATGACCACCCCTTCTGCTAAGGGTAAGGTGCGCAGAGAATTATTAAAAATGTTGACTTGATAAATTATGTTATTTGTAGCGTCCAATCCAGTCAACCAGCCACTACGGGGATGATAAGCACCAGTATCTATATTGAGCCATCCCTGACCTTGTGCCAGTTGACCAGGGGCAACTCCTGGTAAAGTGAAGGTGATGGTATGACCGATGATAATCAGTTTATTAGTAAAGTAGGGCTGTTCAATGCTGTGAAATTGGTCGCGTATCCAGCAAAACTGCTCGGCTGTTTGTGCGGCTAAAGGTAGCTCCGGGTCAACCCCAGCATGAGTCAGCCAAATGTCCCCCAAATCCAGGTACAGGGGTAAAGATTCCAACCATTCCAAATGTTGTTTAGGAATAGTACCTTTTTCGTAACTGGCTATAGTTGCTTGACCCCCACCATACAGCCATGCTTGCATTGCTGATGTAGAAATGTGATCACCGGTGACAATCTTGAAAAACATCTGTTCATGATTTCCCAGTAGACAACCATAATTATTTTCCTTGACAAAATTAACCACATGTGAGCTTTTCGGACCGCGGTCAACTAAGTCTCCTAGAAAATAAACTTGATCTTCTGATGTGGGGGCGATGAACTCCATTAATTTCATCAACCCATCGTAGTGTCCATGTACATCCCCAATAATAATTCGACGTTGGCTAGTTTCGATCATCGGCTCTGAATCTCTCAAGAGTTTGACTGAGTTGTCTGGTTTCCGCAAAGACTAATAAATAACATTTAATCAAGTATAGTTTAATCTTAGTTGAATTGCCGGCTTTGAAGTTAAAATGACTTATGGATAAACGCATCATTGGCTTGACTGGGGGTATTGCTACAGGCAAAACCATTGTTGCCAATTATTTGGCTACGGCTAAGAATATACCTATTTTTGATGCAGATATTTATGCTAGGGATGCTGTAGCTATAGGTTCCCCCATTCTCCGGGCGATCGCCGGACGTTATGGCCAAGAAATTTTACTCCCAGATGGTAGCCTGAATCGAGAACAACTGGGTGCAATTATCTTTACCCAGTCAGATGAACGCCAGTGGGTAGAAAGTTTGATACATCCTTATGTAGTCCGTCGCTTTCAGGAAGCCATGGACAAATCACCATCACCAACATTGGTGTTAGTTATCCCTTTGTTATTTGAAGCTCAGATGACTGATTTAGTCACAGAAATCTGGGTTGTGTGGTGTTCGCAATCACAGCAACTGCAAAGACTAATGCAGAGAAATAATTTAACTCCACAACAAGCCCAAACCCGCATTAATAGCCAGTTATCTCTAGAAGAAAAAGCATCGCGTGCAAATGTGGTGTTAGATAACTCTTCCACCCCAGCATCTGTGTGCAAACAGGTGGATATTGCTTTGGCTATGACTACCACAAATAAGCTATAATGTGGAACTGGAAAAATGACAATAATTTTAAACTTTTTTACTGGATATAAGAAACTACAATTGGGATGAGTTAATTATAGTCAGGAATGTGAAGTATGTATCAGAAAATCTTGGTAGCTGTGGATCAATCAGAAACGAGTCAATATGTCTTTGAACAAGGTGTATTTTTAGCAAAAGCCTCTGATGCGGAACTCATGCTCCTACACGTACTATCCCCATTAGAAGACCCCTATCTCAGCCCTGTATTTACACAACCAGATACCATATATCCATCTGTGCAAACCGCACCTGTTGAGAGTTATATGCGAGAGTGGGAAGAACTAAAAAAACAGAGACTAGACTGGTTGCGATCGCTGAGTGATACAGCAACTAATGCCGGTGTAAAAGCAGGGTTTACCCAAAATCTCGGTGATGCTGGGAGGATAATCTGTGAAGTAGCTCGTAATTTGCCTGCTGACTTAATTATAGTTGGTCGTCGCGGTCGTACTGGCATCAGTGAGTTCTTGCTAGGCAGTGTCAGTAATTATGCACTACATCATGCTCCTTGCTCAATGTTGATTGTACAGGGACGTATTCCTAGTAACACAAAAATGCCAGAGACAGTATAGATACTGGCAAAAAGTTTCATGTCCTTCGCGTCTTAGCGTCAGACTGAAAAATGTGGTTGATTTACCTGACAATACCTGTAAGTAAAGTCATTGCGGCTGCTGAGTTTGAATATAAAAGCCAAAATTACCAACCATGATCCATAACTCAGCAACCGCCAAAATTCCAGATTTCTTACAGACTGTTAGCTAAGACTTCTTCAAACCTCCACGGACATCAGTACAATTCCTGAAAGCTATACAGTCATTTTTCATCCACCAAGCATAAATAGGTATGTCACGCTCTGGTAAACTGCCAAAAGTATTTGGCTGGAAAATATTGATACTGATACCATTTAGCAAATCCACAACATAACCAAGGTGGGTTCCTAAATACATAACCTGATTCAGCCGTCCTGGAAAACAGTTAGTTAATATACTCGGACGATAAAGGGAAAGTTGGATTTTTTCGGGACGGACGCTCACCACTACGGTTTGTGATAATTCACTTGGTGTTTTTTCTGTGCGGTCAACCGTAATTTTCAGTCCCGTTGTGGTCTCAACTTCTATTGATGACGAACCTACATAAATGATTTTACCACTAAATAAATTATTATCCCCAATAAAATCAGCCACAAAGGGGGTTTGGGGATGTTCGTAAATCTCTTGTGGAGTACCAACTTGCTCAATTTTACCTTGATTCATGACGGCGATGCGATCGCTCAAAGACATAGCCTGTTGCTGATCTTGTGTCACCATGATCATGGTTAGTCCTAAATGTTTATGTAAATTCCACAGTTCCAACTGCATCTCCTGACGTAGCTTCCAGTCTAAAGCTCTCAAAGGTTCATCTAGCAGTAAAACAGTGGGACGATTGACTATAGCTCTGGCTAAAGCTACCCGTTGCTGTTGAGCAGTAGAGAGTTGACCGGGAAAGTGCGATCGCAAATCTGCGATTTTGACCAGCATTAAAGCCTCTTGAACCCTGGTGGCGATTTCTGATTTGGGGAGTTTTTTGTGAACACGCAATCCAAAAGCCACATTATCCCATACATTCATATGGTTAAACAAAGCATAGCTTTGAAAAACAGTATTTACGGGTCGGCGATCAGCAGGGACATTAGTCATCTGGTGTCCCTGAATAAACACCTTACCAGCATCAGTCATCTCCAACCCAGCTATCAAGCGTAGTATAGTTGTCTTACCACAACCAGAAGCACCGATAATAGTTAAGAATTCTCCCTGTTTAATATCCAAATCGACCCCATTAACTGCTGGTTTCTGGTTAAAAAACTTGAACACATAACGCAGTTCAACGTCCAACGGCTGAGATTTTGTAATTTGATCATGATTGTGGGTGAGAGTTTGAGTCATAATCCCTGGTAGAATGCGCTGATTTGAGACTCCCTGTGCCTTTAGGGCTGGGTTATCTGACAAGATGCTATGAAAAATAGCACTTATGTTATCTTTGCACTCATTGTTGTTACACCCAAGACAGAGACTTCAAAGCGGGTAGAAATAGAAAATGATAATTTGACTCTCCGACTATTGTATAACCGTGGGGAGTGTCAAAGAACGCCATAGTTGAGGTGGTGTCTTGAGACTGGAGAGTGTTAATGTGTCAGTTAATGTAGACTATTGAAACTGGGTGTTATGACTTTATTGCAGCCATCCCGACTACCCCTAAAAAATAATACACGTACGGTTGGACGAGATTTTCAGCCCATATTTTTAATTGCATTCACCCTCTTAATGACAAGTATAATAGGTGTGCGGTTAGCAAACTTGCAAATTGTTGAAGGAACAAACCATCGAACCAGAGCAGAAGCTAACCGGGTGCGGATCATTCCCAAACAACCAGTAAGGGGTAATATTTTTGACCGAAATGGCAAGGTTTTGGCTAGTACTCGTTATCCTCGTTCTGTATACTTGTGGCCAATGGCCCACAGAAAATCTGGTTGGTCTGTTGTCGGTTCACGTTTAGAGAAAATTCTGAATATCCCCCGCGAAGAAATAGAAAAAAAATTACAAGAGGCTGGCCCAAACTCTTCTTCACTAATTCCCATTGCTCGTGACCTGAATGAAGCCCAACTAACTGCCCTAAAAGAGTATCACAAGGAACTCAAAGGCGTAGAAATACATACGGAAGCAGTTCGCTACTACCCCCATGGTCAGGAATTAGCCCATGTCCTGGGCTATACACGAGAATTAACTGCCGAACAGCTACAACAGAAGCGGGAGTTAGGCTATCGATTAGGAGATGTCATTGGTCAGATGGGGGCTGAAAAGGTTTACGAAAATACTCTGCGGGGTGAATGGGGCGGTCAGCAAGTAGAAGTAGACCGCGCCGGTCGTCCGGTTCGAGTATTGGGAGAAAAACCAGCAAAGTCCGGTAGTGATTTAAATTTAACTATCGATTTAAATCTGCAAATAGCCGCAAACAAAGCTTTAGGCAAGTATAATGGTGCAATTGTAGCACTTGATCCCAACAATGGCGAGGTCTTAGCCATGGTATCTCGCCCCACCTTTGACCCCAATATCTTCTCTAAACAAAAACTCTCGCAAAAAGACTGGGAATCTGTCCAAGGTGCCAACCATCCTTTAGTAAATCGCGCTCTGAGTGCTTTTCCTCCCGCCAGTACCTTCAAAATTGTCACTACAGCCGCAGGATTGGAATCGGGGAAATTTTCTCCCAAAACCACACTCCAAACCTACGGTTCTTTAACTATTGGTGGGATCACATTTGGTGAATGGAACCACGCCGGATTCGGCCCTTTAGGTTTTGTGGGTGCAATGCAATGGAGTAGTGATACTTTCTTTTACCAAATTGCTCAAGCAGTGGGTGGACCCACTTTAATTGAATGGACTCGTAAATTTGGATTTGGTGAAAAAACTGGCTTTGATTTTGCTGCCGAAGAAACCAGGGGTTTAGTCCCAGATGACGACTGGAAACGCAAACATCGAAATATGCCTTGGACTGTGGGGGATACGGTGAATATGTCAATCGGCCAAGGTGCTTTATTAAGTAGTCCTTTACAAGTTGCGGTCATGTTTGCAGTTCCGGCTAATGGTGGCTACCGAGTCCAGCCCCATTTACTCAAAGATAATCAACCAGCCGCAAACTGGCGAAAACTTATCAAAATGAAGCCGACAACCATTCAAATTCTCCATGATGGATTAAGGAAGGTGATTACTCACGGTACTGCTCAAGTTTTAAACAAGCCTACACTCCCTCCCGTCGCTGGTAAAACCGGTACAGCTGAAGCATGGCAAAATCGGGTGAAAAAAAATCACGCTTGGTTTGGTGCTTACGCTCCCGTAGATCAACCGGAAATCGTCATCGTTGCTTTTACTGAACATTCTGGCGGTGGTGGTGGTAGTCTTGCAGCTCCGATGGTTTTAGAAATTCTAGAAGACTACTTTAAACGCAAGTATCCTGGTAAGTATTAAAACTGGGGGACTAAATAATCTTGGCTCGTAGTCAAGACTTGAGTCTTGACTACAATACTCCTGACCCTATAGGGGCTACAGCCATTACTCAGAGCTTTAACACCACTTTAAGCCAAACATTAGATAACTTAGCACCCTATTTTAATATTCATTTATTTTTAGTAGATAAGTTTGAGGCGCTGCAAGAACTGAGTAATGGTCAAAATGATGACGGGTGTAACGATTTCACCACTCCCCTAAGTGGCGTAATTAATCCAGTGTCTCCTGATGAATATTTCTTTTAGGATGACATTCATCCGATCCACTAAAGCTCATCAAGTAATTGCTGAAACCTTCATAAATCAAGTCCATGAGGGTATCTTTGCTGGTTTAATTGGCTATGGGGCGACATGAGAAAATGCTCACCCCTCATGGTTTGGGGTTTAAATTTTTGGCTTTGTAGAATAATTCTAGACTATGGCGATCGCCCACAAAACGCCAGTGCCAAGGTTCATAACTGACACCTTGGGGGTTATTTTCTCCAAAGGACAGTTCAAAACCAAAACGGGCTGCATTTGCTTCTAACCAGCGAAAAGCCCTGGTATTTTCAAAATTGCTTTGGAGATTAGTAGCTGGTGCTGCGCCATCACCTATATCCACAGCATAGCCTGTATGATGTTCACTATGTCCAGGGGGCGCACTCAAAGCCGCCCTTTGGGCCGGGGTTTGATTACGCCTAGCACCAATAGCAAAAAATAACTGTTCCTGCTCTTCCACGGAGCGGAACCCAGAAATTGGCACTAAAATTACACCCTCACGCCGCGCCGCTTGAGCCATAGCCAGATACCTTTGAGCCGCTGCTGTGCGCAACCTAATGCGCCCATCGGCAGTAATTGCTAACAGTTCTGACTGCGGCGCTTCTGGGTATCTCAAATGACCTAAGAGGGCATCGACATTATTATCTTGACTATTGACAGAATCCCCAGGTTGTGCATCTACATTCTGAGGTGAGGAGGAATCAACATCAGCCCTAGGTGAGATCACAAAGAACCACAAACCAGCAATTAAACCCACTAGAATAAACCCTGCGAGTCCCCCCATCACCAAAACTAGATTCTGCACAGGCGGTTGGGCTCTACTCTCAGGGACATCCCGTAAAGCCACGGGAATATCTTCACTAGGGTCGCCTGATAACTGATGGGCTTGTTTAGAAAACCGGGCTTTACTCAAGAGACATCTCCTGTTTTTGTGCAATATTTATCAAAAATTGTAGACTGGGGAGATAAACATCTTCAGTACCATTCATATCTATATATTCCAGGGCGCAATTTTGGCTAACCTCCTAGAACTATACTTTAAACTGGTGGGATTAGTCCTAGTAGGTTTTATCCTGGGACGCAAACTACCTCCTACGGTTCCTACTCGTGTCGGTCAAGGGCTATTTTGGGTAGGAGTCCCCATAAGTATTATTGCTTTTCTCCGCAAAGCCGACCTATCAGGACAGATTTGGATTGCTCCGGTTATCGCCCACTTAGCCATTTTTTTAGGGGCATTTTTGGCTTGGTGGGCGATGAAAGGTCAAGCCTATTTGACCAAAAACATCCACCACAAATCAACACAAGGTAGTTTACTCCTAGCTGCAATGGTTGGTAACACAGGTTACCTGGGTTTCCCCATCACTCTCGCATTATTAGGTCAGGAATACTTTGCCTGGGCTTTATTTTACGATATGTTGGGATCACTTTTTGGGGCCTATGGCTTTGGTATAGTATTAGCATCTCATTTTGGCGGTAATATCAGGAATTACGGGCAAATTACCCAGTCAATTGTCGTGAATCCTGCTCTGTGGAGTTTCGCCTTGGGCTTGCTATTTCGCCAAGTTACCCTCCCGATCATTTTTGAATATAGCCTAGAAATATTAGGTTGGATTGTAGTTAGTTTAACTTTAGTGTTAATTGGCATGAGGCTGTCTAGCCTAAATTCTTGGCACAGGCTACCGGATGCGGGTATCAGCTTAACTATTAAAATGTTAATTGTTCCCTTATTCATTGGTAGCACCTTGCCACTCTGGGGGGTGACTGGTAAAGCCGCACAAGTAATTTTACTACAAATGGCTATGCCTCCAGCATTTGCCACATTAATAATTGCCGAAACTTTTAATCTTGACCGTGATCTGGCGGTGACTTCTTTAGCACTGGGGTGTATACTACTACTAGTTACTCTCCCCATTTGGCTGTGGCTGTTTTGATTGATATCTGCTCCTACTGATTAACCAGACATGAATCAACAAAGTAATCATAAATCTATAGACTCACAGCCTAGGTTATCGGCTCGGTTGCTCGAACTAGCTCAATTATTTCTCAAGCTGGGTTTAACTGGCTTTGGTGGCCCCCAAGCTCATATTGCCATGATTCATGATGAGTCTGTGGTGCAGCGGGGTTGGTTTACCGAGGAGGAATTTTTAGCCGGGGTCGCGGTTTGTGAAATGTTACCAGGTCCGGCTTCTACCCAGATGGGAATTTATACCGGATACCTGCGGGGGGGAATTTTGGGGGCTTTGGTGGCGGGGATTTGTTTTATTCTCCCCGCTTTTGTGATTGTCCTAACTTTGTCTTGGGCTTATTTTCGGTTTCAGGGTATACCACAGATTGAAAATTTGTTTCTGGGAATTACCCCGGTAGTAATTGCGATTATTTTCGGCTTTTGCTGGAAGTTAGCCAAACGAGCTATTACTGATTATCCAGGTATTGCGATCGCCATCACGGTTTTTGTGGTTACTGTACTATTTCCCCTCAATGTATTGTGGCAATTCTTGTTAGCGGGGATGGTAGGCTTAGTTATTTACCCCCCCGCTTCCACTGCTTGGCTAGTTCCCCTTGTACCCCTGATGCAAATGTTACCCCACACCATGGCAATGGTAACTAGTAAAACCCTAACATTATCCAGCTTTTGGGGACTAGAACGGATTCAAGAGTATTATTTAACCCTAACAATATTCTTCTTGAAGGTGGGTAGTTTTATCTTTGGCGGTGGGTTAGTAATTATCCCCCTCCTGGAGTTAGAAGTAGTTAATCAATTTCATTGGTTAACCCCCAGGGAATTTATCGACGGTGTTGCTATTGGCGAATTTACTCCCGGTCCTGTAGTCATTACCGCCGCATTCATTGGTTATAAGGTGGCTGGGGCTTTGGGGGCTTTAATCTCTTGTGTAGCAATTTTTACGCCATCCTTCCTATTCATTATGGGGGCTGCACCCCTGTTAGTACGCATTCGTCAAAACCCCTGGATTCGCAGCTTTTTGCGCGGGGTAACCCCTGCGGTTCTAGGAGCGATCGCAGCTGCAGCCATTCCCCTGGCAAAAACAGCCATAATTCAAGATACCCCGGTTCGCTCCGTGTTCGCGTTGATAGTCGCCATTTTAGCTTTAATTGCCCTAGTCCGCTTCCGCCGTCCCACATGGCAATTAGTCCCTACTGGGGCCATCCTGGGTTTGATAGCTGGGGCTATAATTTAATACTAAAAATTACCCAATAATTGAGTAATTTTACTGTTTATTTCTGCCGGTGTCATATGTTCATAATGTTCAAAGGGTTGATGAATCCAGGGGTTATCGGGCAGATAATCAACGTAATAATCAGGTTGGAAACCAGAACAGGCTTTATACCAAATCACAGCCGTGCGAATTTCCACAACATTAAAATTACTAGTTTCCTTCAGCCAAGGTATAGTTTCCTCAAGGGTGATTCCCGAATCTACCAAGTCATCAACTAGGAGAATCTGGGAACCTAATTTTTCCGTAGTCATCGTTATATGACGAGCCAGAGTTAAATTACCCCTTTCCTGCTTCCCAGAACCACTGTAAGATGATGTAGCTAAAATTGCCAAAGGCTGCTGATATATCCGGGAAATAATATCCCCCACTCGCAGTCCCCCCCTAGCAAGACAAACAATCTGGTTAAATTCCCAACCTGATTGATAAATTTGGGCCGCTAGGCGCTCAATTTTTTGGTAATAATCTGACCAAGAAATGTAAAGGTCTGACATAAAGGCGGTGATGTTTAGGTGATACTGAAGCAAGTATAAATCAAGTATAAATTTTATATCTTAGTATGAGCATGAATGATTCTGTTGATGAATACCCCCCAATTAACCCCGAAAATCAAAAGCTGGATCTAAAAACTAAGCTAGCTTATGGCGCTGGAGATTTAGGGACAGCAGTTACTGGTAATATTTCTATATTTTTTCTCCTGGTTTTTTTTACCAATGTTGCGGGGATTCCCGCCGGGTTAGCTGGTAGTATTTTGATGATTGGTAAAGTTTGGGATGCCATCAACGATCCCATGATCGGCGTGTTATCCGACAGAACTAAATCCCGTCGCTGGGGTCGTCGTCTCCCTTGGTTAGTCTATGGGGCTATTCCCTTTGGGATGATTTTTTTATTACAGTGGATTGTACCACGTTTTACCACAGACCCCACTACTAATATTTGGCCTTTATTTTGGTATTATGTTGTAATTGGGTTAATCTCCCAAGTATTTTTTACCGTTGTTGGTTTGCCCTATGCGGCAATGACCCCAGAACTGACTCAAGATTATGATGAACGTACTACCTTGAATAGCTTTCGCTTCGGGTTCTCTATTGGTGGTAGTATTTTGTCTTTGCTCCTAGCACAAATTATTTTTTCTACTATTAGCGATCGCCAACAACAATACTTAATTTTAGCCGCAGTGTGTGCGGTAATTTCCGTTTCCGGGTTATATATATGTGCTTTTGGAGTCCGTCACCGCGTCTTAGCTTTTGAAAATCAACGCCACCAAGGACAACAACCCGTATCTATACCCTTCTTAGCACAACTAAAAATCGTCTTTAATAATCGACCCTATCTATTTGTGATTGGGATTTATCTTTGTTCTTGGCTAGCAGTACAAATCACAGCCACCACCATACCTTATTTCGTCGTCAACTACATGGGTCTGAAAGACTCCGATATTCCCACCACCATGATTGCAGTCCAGGGAACAGCTTTACTCATGTTATTTGTCTGGGGTGGTTTGAGTAAAAAAATCGGCAGAAAAGTAGTTTATTTTCTGGGTATGAGTTTATGGATATTAGCCGCAGGGGGTTTATTCTTTTTACAACCCGGACAGGTAGGTTTAATGTATTTTATGGCCATCATGGCTGGTTGTGGGGTATCCACAGCTTATCTGATTCCCTGGTCACTAATTCCAGATGTGATTGAGTTAGATGAACTGCAAACAGGACAACGCAGAGAAGGTATTTTTTATGGCTTTATGGTGTTACTGCAAAAATTAGGTTTAGCTCTGGGAATATTTTTAGTGGGTAACGCCTTAGAAGCATCTGGTTTTCAAGCAGCTATACCCGGAAAAACCACCCTACCCATACAACCAGACTCAGCATTATTAGCCATCCGCTTCGCCGTAGGTCCACTACCAACAATTTTCTTGATTTCTGGCTTGTTTTTGATCTATTTTTACCCAATCAATCGGGAGATTTACGCACAGATGATGATGAATTTGCAAGCACGTCGGGAAAAGAGCAACAGTTAAATTGATTAGGGTTGGTAAAGAACAAAAAATCAAATATTATAGCTGGATATTGCTATATTTAGATTTTAAATGACTTTCAATATTCTATGACCAAAGTTACATCCCAAGAAATTGCCCTGTTTCGTTCTCAGTTAGCTGATGATTCCAGCGCGATGGAAGCCCTAGACTTGATTGAAGATTGTGATGGAGACTTAGAAGATGCAGCGATGAGCTTGGCTATCCGAGCAGGACAAGAACCAGGAATCACTAACTCTGAGTGGTTAGATGCTATGGCCAGAAAATGGCGATCGCTAATTTGTCAACAGGAATACCGCGAAGATTTGTTAAGTAGCTCTGTGGTCAGGATCATGGAACGTCTCAAAAAAATGCCCAGTTTTCCTGAGAGTTTGGCTACACCAGTTCTGATATATGTTCTCAAGCAAGGTGTCACAGATTTTTGCGCCCCTATGGATACACCAACCCCGCCACAATGGAATAATGGTAATATGTCCTGAATCTCTCAACTTAGGAGCTTAATTGTGGCAGCACTGATACTCTATAATTAGAACATAAGAACTTTTATCAAACCATTATTATTGCTTCCATGAATTACCTTATTGCTGTATTACCAGACCGCATTCAAGCCGAAGCCGCTTACTTAGCTCTAGAAGCAGAAGGTATACAAAGCACTATTCTGGGTAGGGGTTATAAAACCGCTGATGAGTTTGGCTTGGTTGACCCCAAAGAGCAAGCGCAAAAGCAAGCTAGGCTGATGTCATACTGGTTAATACCATTTGGTTTTTTTGCAGGTTTTACCTTTAGTTTAATTACAGGTTTAGATACTTTCCCTTGGGCCGGGGAAATTGGTAACCACGTCCTTGGGGGACTGTTAGGCGCTGTGGGTGGCGCTATGGGTAGCGTGTTTGTCGGTGGTGGTGTTGGGTTACTCCTCAGTGGTGATGCTTTACCCTACCGCAATCGTTTAGATATGGGTAAATACATAGTTGTGGCTCAGGTGTCTGAGGCTATTAGCCGCCAAGCAACCAGGATTTTACGGAAATTTGACCCGGAAAATATCCAGGGGTATGCTGATACATCTGGCACTTAGAAATTAACTATGCAAAATTTTCAAACAAAAAGATTTGAAACCTTACCACAAATTTTACCATTCACATCATGTTACCCAGAGAAGAACTGTTAAAGGGTGTAGAAAATCGTGATACTATCGCCCGTGTGATTGATCAGGCTGAACAAGCTATTAAAACTTGGGAAGTGGTTTTAACTGATTTTTTGTCACCCCCAGAATTAGCAGAAATTAACCGCGTATTTAGTCGGTTAACAGATGTACAATTAGTAGGGTGGGGAGGTTATCCCCAAGCAGAACGCCAAAGAATGGCGATCGCTCGCTCAGAACTTCCTTTAGATCAATCTCAAGTTGACCTTGTAGCTTTAGAAATTGCTGGTAATTTTCTGTTCGATACCGCTACCCACCGGGACTTTTTAGGCGCAATGTTGGGAACCGGTATAGTCCGGGAAAAAACCGGGGATATTATCGTACTCGGAGAACGGGGAGCCCAAGCAATTGTTATACCAGAGTTGGCAGAATTTTTACAAATGAATCTGCAACAGGTGCGCTCAGTTCCGGTGAAAACTCAAGTGATTGATCTCACGGAGTTAAAAGTTAGGGAACCTAAAAAGAAAGAACTAACTAGCGTCGAAGCTTCCCTGCGATTAGATGCGATCGCCTCCGCTGGTTTTGGAATGTCCCGCAGTAAAATGGTCACTTTTATTGAGAGTGGTGATGTCCGCGTTAATTGGAAAGACGTTAATCAAGCTAGTTCTCAGGTGAAATCAGGGGACTTAATCGCTATTCGCGGTAAGGGACGTTTAGAAGTAGGGGAAATTGCTGTAACCAAAAAAGAGCGTTATCGAGTCCAATTAACCAGATATATGTAACAGATCCCCGACTTCTTCCATAACCTAGGGACTTATTGAATATTTGGGAGAGAAGTCCGGGATCTTGCACCCCCCCCACAGATCCCCGACTTGTAGCTCAAGATAATCAAACACATGATTTTCTAGTCAGATTTATCTGACTTTAGCTATTAGACGGGGGTTTATAACCCCCGGTTCCCCGTGTAGCATAAAACGGAATTTTTCAACCCAGGGCGATCGCTTTAGGTATTATAATGGTGCTATGCCCTCTCGAATAAACCATGACTTACACACCTGATGATGTTTGGCGCTTATTAGGTGAGTTGATTGTAGCTCAAAAGGAAACAGAGCGCCGCTTTCAAGAAACAGAGCGGTTATTAAAAGAACAATCTCAAGAAACAGAGCGGTTATTAAAAGAACGATCTCAAGCAACTGATAAGCAGATTAAACAGGTAAGTCAACAACTGGGTAAGTTAGGTAATCGTCTAGGGGAGTTTGTAGAATGGCAAGTACGCCCTGCTGCGGTAAGATTGTTTCGAGAACGGGGTATTGATGTCCATGAAC
>NZ_JANQDG010000079.1:0-28034 GCF_029891665.1 Anabaenopsis sp. FSS-46
TTCCCTACTCTTGACAAAATGTACCTTATTCTTATTGATAAAAACCTTATTTTATTGATAATCATCAACGGAGGATTAAGGTTTGGGGGTTTGCGAGCGATCGCTCTCACGAATGTTAAGAAAGATCCGGGTAATGGATAGGGTAAGAAGAGGGGGGTGTTAACTTCTCAGATATTGAGTTAAACTCTTGCGGGTTTAGCTAAGGGAAGAGCCTTAGTACTATCGAGTTCTTCGGATGCTAATAACTCGCGAATTAAACGCGCTATGGCTTTTTGCGCCAGGCGATTAGTAATTTGTTGACCCAACCGCTGTACACCTGGATTTACTAACAGTTGGGCCAGTTGGGGAGCTAATTCCACCGGATCAAAATCACGGTTTTCCCGAAGAATATTTAAAATGCGTTTAATATGGTCTAAGGTTTGTTGTTGCTCAACTGTGGCCTTTGGGATTTCGTGAACTGCTGTTAAACCTACTCTTTCGCGCAGGATATAAGTGAAGTTGTGCAGAACATTTTTACCTACAGCATTAACTCCATTGAGAAATTCATCTACTATTTTGTTGCGAATGAATGCACCCCGTTCAGAAGAAAGAAACTCGACTCCCTGGTTTAAAACTAGATTGAAGTCGTAATCCTGATTTTTCTTCGCATTACGTAACAAGTTTTCTAACCGATTCCAACGGAATTTTTCATCTTTAAATAGTAAGTTTTGCAGTGATGTTCTTAATTGTGGTGCTTCGTCGGTTAACAGACGTTTCGCAACATAAGGATAGGCTTCGCTGAGAACTTTGAAGTTGGGATCTATATATATAGCGATACCTTCGAGGGTTACCAGGGAGCGAATAATTAAAGCGTAGTAAGGAGGTACGCGGAAAGGATATTCATACATCAAAGCTGAGAGTTCATCAGTGATGCTTTTAATGTTCAAGTCAGCAACGCTGGCTCCTTGAGCATCAGCAAAGACTCTTGCAAAGGCGGGAATTATGGGTGTTAAGTCGGTGTCTGGTGATAAAAAATCTAGTTTAACGTAATCGTTGGCTAAACCTTCAAAGTCACGGTTAACGACGTGAACGATCGCTTCAATTAAACCATAACGCTGGGGCGGTTGTACCTGACTCATCATGCCAAAGTCGAGATAAGCCAATTTCCCCTCTGGTGTGGCTAATAAATTACCTGGGTGAGGGTCAGCATGGAAAAATCCGTGTTCGAGTAGCTGGCGCAGGGAACATTGGACACCCACTTCAATCAGATAACGAGCATCTATACCTTGGGCGTTGATTTCGGCGGTTTGGGTTAATTTTGTGCCGCTTATCCACTCCATGGTCAGGACGCGACGATTGGTGTATTCCCAGTAAATTTTCGGGATGTAAATATCTTTTATGTGACCATATAACTCGAAAAAGCGTTCGGCATTTTCTCCCTCATGAATATAATCCATCTCTTCAAAGATGCGATCGCCTAATTCATCGAGGATACCAACTAAGTCACTGCGTATTCGTTTAACTTTATTTTTTACCCAAGCGGCGAGTTGGCGCAAAATAAACAAGTCAATAGTAATTGCTTCTCTTAAATCAGGGCGTTGGACTTTAATAGCGACTTCTTCACCAGTTTTCAATTTACCTTTATAAACTTGCCCCAAAGAAGCCGCCGCAATGGGCTGTTCGGAGAGTTGGGCGTAAATTTCCTCTGGTGGTGCGCCTAATTCTTCTTCAATAAATTGGTAAGCGATGGCGTTAGGAAACGGCGGTAATTGGTCTTGTAACCTAGTTAATTCTTCTAGATATGCGGGGGGAACCAAATCTGGTCTAGTAGATAAAGCCTGTCCGATTTTAATGTAAGCCGGCCCCAATTTCGTGAGTAGTTCTCGCAGTTGAACAGCTCGACGGGGGTCTTTTTTCACCACTATTCCCCGGCGGTTGTCCCACCACAACCCAAATAGAAAGGAAAGGGTCGGCCCTAAGACTGCGAAAATACGCCGCACAACTTTTAGGGGGCGCTGGCGATAATGTTCCCTAATCTCTTGGGGATCGTAAGGTATAGCCTCAGTATCGGACTTTTGGTTAATCATAGATTTTGGTGAATCAACAACTAAGGTTGATATGCCATTTTCTGTTACTACTGGAGTAACTTGTGGTTCGTCCTCGGTTTTGCGCGAAGTCGGGGAAAGTGTCTTAACAATCATGAAGGAAGCCACCGAGAGGATTAAGCATGTAAAGTATTGTAACAATAAGTTTACAAAGAATCATCCCTCAAACAGGGATAAATTAGAGTTTTTCCCCAAGTTATCAGGGCGGGTTATCCATTCCAAACTACTAATAACTAGTAAAATGGCTTACTAGTTCAATAATATCTCGAGATTCCCTACCCTCAACTGATACTTATAGGGAGAACAATTATAGACTTTCCAGAGAAAAGCGTTGTATCATAACAATATGCCCACAATGCACCAAGAAGTAAGAAAAATAACCTGCTTAGTGTTCTGTAAGTTAAAAGTACCCGCATCTGTCCTCTTGGAGAATTTGGCTTGATGTTGCTTTGGCTGCGAATCGAAAATTTTGCCCTGATTGATCAACTAGAGCTGGAATTTGGCCCTGGTCTCAATGTACTAACAGGTGAAACCGGTGCGGGAAAATCCATTATCTTGGATGCCATTGATGCGGCTTTGGGGGGTAAAATCTCTAGTCGAGTTATTCGCACGGGAACGAATCGTTCACTGGTAGAAGCTACTTTCACCCTATCACCTTCCTTAACCACTTGGTTGATAGCACAGGAAATCGATTTGATTGAAGATAACTGTGTAATAGTTAGCCGAGAAATTACTGGCAGTAGTAGTAATATCCGTAGTAGATCGCGGGTAAATGGGGTGTTAGTGAATCGCCAGATCATGGGAGGGCTGCGCGATCGCCTGGTGGAAATCACCGCCCAAGGTCAAACTTTACAGGTAGGACAGCCGGCCCAAGTCCGAGAATGGTTAGATGTGTATGGTGGTGACTTACTGATGCAACAGCGTCAAATCATTGCCACAACCTTTAGTGCTTATCAAAGAGCTTATCTGGTCTTGGAAAAACGCCGGACATCAGAACGGGAACGTCTACAGCAACTCGATTTGCTCAGGTATCAAATCCAAGAATTGAGAACTGCTAACCTCCAAGATCCTCTGGAATGGGAACAACTCCAGCAAGAACGGGAACGCCTCAATCATGTAGTGGAACTGCAACAGATGAGTTACAAGGTCTATCAATCCTTGTATCAAAACGATAATGAAACCCCTTCTGTAACGGATTTATTAGCAGACAGCGAGGCGACATTAACTGATATGGTGGAGTACGATGGCCAATTGCAACCTTTGTTAGATTTGGTCAGGGATGCTCAAACTATGATCATGGAAGTGGGAAGGCAAATTAATACTTACGGAAGTAGTTTAGAAGCCGACCCCCAAAGATTGCAAGCAGTAGAAGAGCGCATTCAAGAATTAAAGCAAATTTGTCGTAAGTATGGCCCTACCCTCACAGAGGCGATCGCCCACTACCAACGCATACTAGACGAGTTGGCAGAACTCAATGATGGTGAACAGTCGATTGAAAGTCTAGAACAGCAGGAAATGGCCTGTTTTGCCCAGCTAACCCAAGTCTGTGAACAGTTAACTAAATTGCGTCGGCAAACCGCTGCGGATTTAGAATCTGAATTACTGTGTGAACTCAAGCCTTTAGCTATGGAAAAGGTAAAGTTTCAAGTGGAGATCGTGCCTATTTCCCCCACAGCCACAGGTGCGGACAAAATTACCTTTATGTTTAGTCCTAACCCTGGGGAACCCATGCAACCTTTAATAGCGATCGCTTCCGGGGGGGAAATGAGTCGCTTTTTACTGGCGCTGAAAGCTTGTTTTTCCCGAGGGGATGCGGCGGAAACTATGATATTTGATGAAATTGATGTGGGGGTTTCTGGGAGGGTCGCCCAAGCGATCGCAGAAAAATTACACCAGCTAAGTCAAAATAACCAAGTTTTATGTGTTACCCATCAGCCCTTAGTGGCGGCCATGGCTGACCGACATTTTCGTGTAGATAAACAAACTATTCCTCAGAGTAATAATACTGAGGTTAGGACGGTGGTAAGAGTCACTAGTTTAGAGAATATGACCAATCGCCGGGAAGAACTGGCGCAGTTAGCTGGTGGTAAGTCCGCCACAGATGCGATCGCTTTTGCGGAGTCTTTATTATTACAAGCGGCTCATCATCGAGGACAAGAAATAATTTAATTTGACACTCCGACATAAATCTAAAATGAGGACTTCCTATCTCAACTGACGCTATAGTTAGGGTAGTTCGGGTTTTGTGTTTCTACTCATGAGAATTCCCTTGACCGTATGTATGACCTCAAGCAAAAAGTCTGGCAATACTTCTGGACTTGGGCTATAGTAATCCTGGTCACCTTGACTTTTAGTGCATGGGGTGTGCAATCAGCAGAGGCATTACTGCGACAACATCATGATTCCCCTGGTGTTTTGCGCTATCATTCCCAAGTATCTATCAAAGATGAAAAAGGCTATACTTGGCAGGTGCTATTGTTCAAACAAAATTACAACAGTGCAATCAAAGATTTAAGATTACGCCTAGTGGGTTTTCCGGGGATTGTAGAAATTGCTCACCCGCAACCATTAGTAATTGAGACAACATCAGGAAAACTATTGAGTGCATCAGATGCCTATGGCTTAACTGCACCTGCTCCCAATGTGGGTGAATATGAATTAACTAAAATTCTCCCCCAACTGGGAACCACCGATGCACTTAAACTATATGTGCCGACTAAAAATGTCAAGCCATTGCTGATCAATATACCTGAGAATGTCGTTACTGAATGGCAATGGCTAGTAACAGAAATTGAGTAAATTTCATTGATTACTACGCAAAGTTTCATGAATAACCGTCATGAATAATTCATTGAGAGGAATTCCCGCTGTTTTGGCCATGGAGGAAATCACACTTCTCGGAGAAAAAGAACAATATAAACCAGCCTCTAAAAACCAAGGTTGTCCATCTGGATCGATGCGGAAATCAAATAAACTATAGTGGCGACAACCCAAGGCCTGATGACAGAGTTTAGCTACTTCCTGCACCCGTGGGGTCATAGGGTCATTACAGTCCACAATCCAAGACTTGGTGTGATCTTTAGCGCTAAAATCCAAGTTACCATCATCGGTTTCCTTGAGTTTATCAGCATATTTGCGGATAGGTTTGTCGTGGGGGTCTAACTTATACTCTTCTAGGGGTAAACCCAATAACTCTCCCTCCTTAACAAGGATACCACATCTAACTTCTCGACCGAGTGGGATGAATGTTTCTACAATCACCTCATCTGCATATTGAAATGCTGTCTGCAAAGCAGCCTGATAATCAGTAGCCTCCTTGACTAAAGCCACTCCTAAAGAATTGTCAGAACTAACGGGTTTGATGACTACTGGTGGTGTAATTGTGGGTATATCTCCTGGGCGGAGTAATTCTCCTCGAGGTACTTTCACTCCTGCTGCAGCGACAATTGCTTTAGTTCTGGCTTTGTGGCTACCTATTGCCATAATATCGGCAGTATTGCCAATATAAGGAATATTCAGCAGGTCGAATAGGGCACGGTAGTAAGTCATTCCCGGAATACAAAACATTTGTGGTAACGCCAGGTCAATGTTTTGCGATGTAATAAATTTAACAGCATCCCCTAGAGACATCGGTTTAGTGATAGCGATATCCTCTGGACTAAGAGAGGGAGGAAAACGCCACTGGCCATCAGGTGTAACGTATGCAATCTGAAAATCATAGCGTGATGAATCTGCCGTTGCTGTCAAACAGTCTTGAGCATAAAGGCGTGATAAATGACTATAAAACTCATTGTATGCAGACCCCACCAAATGCAGAATACGAAGTACAGACATAATAGACTTTCCTATAAATAGCAGCCAAGGAAAAATTTATCTTTTAATCGCCACCTAACTCTACCAACTTGCCAATATTGAAGTCTATTTTTACCCAACCTTTAAGCTGTTGTAGATTTTTCAGCAAGAGCAAGGTAATCTGCCAATGATGTAGAGTCAAAAATGGTACAGGGTCATCAAAGCAGAAAATAGCATCAGTACCCTTGAGGAGGGTATTCACAGATGTTTGCAATTGTTTCCAGGAACGGATACCAGTTAGTCGCCAGATTTCGTGATATATCCAGTAAGTGGGCTTGCTAGTTGCTAGGGGTTCCAAAACTGTAGGTAGGGGAGTTTTACCAAGATAGGCTTGTGCAACACCAGGATGATTGTAGAACATTGTGATCGCCGAATGGGTACGGGGATTGCATTCAATGGCGTAAACTGTCCCATCTTCAGCTTGGATAAAGTCAAAGGAAACTTGCCCAGTCAGTGCTAAACTTTTAACGAAGTGTTGCACCCATTCACGAATTTGGGAATTTTCGACGTTTTCATAGTTGATTTGAAATGCAGAAGAGTGGGAGCAACAATGTAGTCTTAATTCCCCGTCCCGCACTGTGCTATGTGTACATAACTCCTTACCAGGAATAAACTCTTGCATAATCCAAGGGTTTTCGGAACTGATGGGTAAACTGTTGACAAAGGCCGCTGTCTCCTCTGGGGTTTCGCAGGGAAGTTTGGTTAAATTTAAGCGGCGAACAGAGTCGTAAGCCAGATTTTTGAGAATATATTTGCGGGTTTCTTGACTAAAATCAAAATTGATAACTTGTTGTGGATCGGTGATTTTAAAGGACTTGGGGACGGATAAACCAAGCTTTCGCGCCTGCTGGGTAAAAGCAAATTTATCATCTAGCATCTTGGTAATATCTGCATCAAAGTGGAAAACCTCGCAATATTCTGATAGTATTGGCTTTGCCAAGGAGTCGTAGTAACTAGCTACAGGGCTACATACAGGTACATAAACGTCAACTTGCTCTTTTCTCACGATTTCTACTAAGGCCTGGATATAGCCGTCTGGGTCTGATTGAGGTGCTGGAACTGTATAAAAAGCACTGACAGAACGGGAGAATCTATGACCAGATAACCAGTATTTGTGAGTTTCAATCAGAATAACTCTGTGCCCGTCTGCATGGAAACAACGAGCCAGTTGCAATGCTTTGGTCATCTTGGCTCCACTTACCAGGATAGTCTGCTGTTGAACTTTTTTTTGGGTGAATGGCGATTTCACAAGGCTCCACAGCAAAGATGTTAATACTATCAAAGCATTGAAGGGTAAGGCTATTAGTAATAAGACGAGGGTACCAAGAGTTTGGAATGTAGTCAGTATTGTTACCATGAAAGCCGGTTGTCAGGTTTTATCTATCACTAAATATCAAGAATAGGAAGGTAGGGGGAGATGAGGAAGCATTGATCCTGTTCATCTCCCTGAAAGCTTGGTTACGCTATGCGTCTAATCAGAGTCACACCATCTCGGATGGGTAAGAGAACTTGCTCCACACGAGGATCGGCGGCGACTACAGAATTAAACTGTGCGATCGCTTGACCATTGGCTGTGCGTTGTTCTGGTGGTAAATAAACTTGTCCCTGTAACAACGTATTATCCACGCATATTAAGCCATCGGTGGTTAGTAAATGATGGTCTAAGATAGTGTGGAAGTACTCTACATACTCCTTTTTGTCAGCATCGATGAAAATCAAATCAAATGATTCTTTTCTGGCTGCTAATTTGTGTAGAGTCTCTAGGGCTGGTGCTACTTCTACAACTATTTTATAGCCGTCTGGAGATTCACCAAAGCAAGCTTGAGCAAATTTTGCCACATAGGAGTCTACTTCACAAGCTATCAGTTTTCCATCCCTTGGTAAAGCTTCAGCCATAGCTAAAGCTGAATATCCGGTGAACATTCCTACTTCTAGAATGCGCTTGGCTTTGGTCATGTGAACAAACATTTTCAATGTCTGTCCCTCTAGATGTCCTGAGAGCATTTCCTGCTCTAATTGACGCACTGTTTCGCGATCGCTAAAGCGTTTACCCCAATCTTCTTGACTAGTTTTTTGCGCCAATGCTGCTAGGGGTCTAGATTCCGGGGTGGTGTAATCATCCAAATAGGGGTCTAAACCTGCTGCTAATTGCACGGACTGGCGCAGGGAATCTAATATCTCTGGGGGAATATTGCTTTGTTGTGCTAATTTCAGGGTTTTCTCTAGCTGGAGGACTAAGATGCTATGTGGGGTTATTGGTCTAGCTGTTTGTTTTCCTACAATACTGGTCATCCCTTTACACCTCCAGTAGTTTGGCTTCTTGAGTTTCAATGTATGCATCAACCCCTTCTCCCTTCCGGGGGTATTGAGCACAAAGTTTTTTATGTTCAACTAAAGCCGCATCAAGTTCTTCACGGGTGAGATCATTAACAAAGAAGCACTCACCAATGGGACGAGGCATAGCAGCGCGTTGTTTGCCATCTCGTGTTAAGCTGATAGACTCGGTAGCATACCAGAGCAAATCGCTATTTAGTAGAGGATGATCCAGAGATAAACCTATACGACTCATCAAATCTAGGATGCGATCGCGCTCCGCTGTAAAAATATACCCCCGTTTTGCCGCGATGGTTGCAGACAAAGCCATATCTATGTTTACCGCATGACCATGATAGAGAGGTACACGGGGTGCTAATTCTAGGGTAGGACTCCAAGTGTGTCCGTAAGCAATGACGCGATCAAGGTCTATTTCATGCAAGTTAGGAGTTTCCAACTCTAGCATAGTCTTGATAGCCTCATAGTTCACCTTATGGGCAATCTCTTTAAGTTCTGCTGTAGCATTCACGTGTCCAAAGTGAGTGGAAAGCAGTTGTTCGCCATATTCGTATAGTAGTTCAAACACTTGCGAGTTAGAAACTACAGCAATCTTAACTAATTCTGCCATCCCATTGCGAACTTGAGATATTGGCAAGGTCTTCAAAAATGAGAAGTCCAGAATTACCTTCAAAGGTGCATGATATGCTCCCAAGCGATTTTTCAACTTGCGATGATTAACTGCGACCTTAATCGCTACACCTGCATCAATTAAACCAATTAAGGTGGTAGGAACGCGAATATAGTTACTCTTACGACGGTAAGCAGCGCAAGCAAATCCCGCCACATCAGTAACTAGACCACCACCAACGACTAAAACCGGTTCCTTACGAACTAAGCCAAAGTTGGAAAAAGCATCGACAATTTTTTCAAAAGTTTCTAAGGTTTTAGCGGGTTCAGTAATGATGATGGGAAATACTGTCAGTTTAATCTCATAGTGCTGGAAATATGAGTTGATCTGCTGACCGTAAAGTTCATAGACATTAGCATCAATCACAGTCAGACAGCGGCCAAATTTCTCATAGCTGTCAGCAATTTCTCTGTTTTTGATATCAAATGCACCATTCACATAGACAAGACTAAAGTCAATTTTTTCGTAACCTTCCACGTGAAACACACTTTCTGTAGCTTTAAAGGATGCTTGAACTTTATTCATGTTTCTTGACTGGATTCCAACTAAAAAATTCACTATTTCGGCAAAAATTACGATTTACCCTGATGAACGCCAGCAAAAAATCATGCTTTTGCGCTTTTGAGAACAAAAACAAGACAAAATGAGCTTTCCATAAAAAAGCTTAATTTTTTTACTGACTGGTAATGTGATTAAACAAAACCATTCATCGGAGTAAATTATGTAATTCGGTTAAGCTCTCATGGGAGAGCACACTTAAACTAGTCAAATGTCCCAGATTTGTGAATATCACAGATCCACTTCGCATCTGGGGATTCTTGACTTCAATAGTGGAAAGATTCATTCCACTATCTTTTATTTTAGTGGCTTTCCGATGGTGAGATTCCTTAAAATTCCAGTCCTGGAAAAATATGTGTAATGTTGATCTCCAAGCTTTAATTTGAGGTTAGAACCATGATTAACCCCGATTTCGCTGTTTCTTAGCATGACATCAAACCTTATATTGCTAAACTCATCACATTCTATTTAGCTGAGAACGACAGTGGATTTCTAGAAACTTTCTCTAATTGTTAACTAGTCCCACTGTATTTTGACTCTAGCAACTTACCCAAGGCTAAACTTGGTCAAACTCCTATCGTTGTCTACTTATGTTGTCTATTTATGCGATGAGATGTGAGATCACAACCATTATTGACCATCTAATTGCTGTTGTTTTGCATTAGTCTCAAAGCACAAAATAGCTAAACATGAAAGTTACTGATTAGACTCTATTGAGAATTTCAGGATAATTCCTGTTTACCTCAATTAAGTTAATACCAGCCTCTGTTCCTGAAAATTCATAATTTCAACACGGTTAAAAACATTGTAACAAAACTTTACTCTTTTTCAGCAATAGTTGTAGGCTCAAAAGAATCAAGTTTGTCGCCAGTAGCATTCTCATTCTGAGTTACTCCGGGTAACTTAATTCGCCAAATACTGGTGAGGAAATGAGAAATGCAGCACAAAGCATAAAGCCATGTTAATACGAATCATAACATAAGTAAATAAGTAAACCGCCAATTTTGCTAAATTCATCTAGAAATAGGAGTTTGAGCACGGTACAGTTAGGGCTGAACCACTGAAATACTGACTCAGGGCACTGCTAAAGCCACATTCTTGAGGATAGTCATTGGGCCGTATTGTTTAATTATCTGCATTTGTTCCTGGTTTCGTACCAGCAACGCCCCCGCAAATCCCAAGGAGTTGATAGATATACCATGAAAATCCTCACGCGATCGCGGTATAATTAACATCCATTCCCGTGTAGCTAAAAGATTGTAAGCTCCAGATTGTCTGTTGTCGTCAAGGGCTTCTAACCCCACAGCACTTAATAAGGTATGATATAGCTCTAGTGTAGTTATTGCGGCTGTGTATGGCGAATCCCTGGGGTTTAGTTTGCCCAAAGCGTGAACAAAAGGCAATCCTGGTATAGTAGTTACAGAATCTACAAATGCTGCGGATGTCAGTAGGGGTTCTATAGGTATTTGCAGCCCTGAAAGCGTGAGTGGTAAGGGTACAATTTGCAGGTGTTTATGTGGCTGACTAGCTCCAGCAAGTTTACCACCATTGTAAAACGCCAAACCCTCAAACTCAGCTAGACAAGCCCACATAGCTGTAAAATCCTCTAGGGTGAGTAATTTTTCCTGTTCTTCAAAGGCACGGGTAATAATTAGCAGGTGATAGTCAACAACATTGAACTTGTTTAATATACAAACATGACTCTGGGAAATATCGGCAACGAATAAATCTTGCTCATAGGGAAGAAAGGGATTAGTTTTTTTCTTTTGCTGCTCCTTGTCTGTATCCTTGCGGAGCAGATTAGATAAAATTCTGACTAAAAATTTAACGCCATTGTCTTCGACCAATTCAAAATCAGTCGGTATTGACAGCAGCGCCCCACATTCTAGGGCGTATTTGGTCTGATCCTTGATACTTTTCCACAACCTGTCAGGTTTGAGTAATATTTTTTCTTGGGACATGATAAGATATCTAATTATATTTTGTGGAACTTTTAATTCTGATTTCTAGAAGTTGTTTTATAACTTTCCCAGAGGGAATTTTTATCAGATTTTTACCCCCATTAATACCCCCTTACCAAAAAGCGAAGCAATAAAATCAAGTCCCATTCCCCTGTCAATGGGAGGGTTAGGGTAGACTAAAACACTTTTAAAACATCCTCTTAGAAAAACATAATTTTACCCAACTCAAAAAACATTTCTTCAAGGTGCTCATCCATGGTGTCTTGGGTGAAGTTGCGCATAATTTCTGGTCCAGCGAGGAATTCGCTGATAGTGATTTTCTGTTCTCTAAAGGCTCTCACAAAATCGCGGATAGCAGTAATAGTTTTAATTTCAGCTTCTACTTGTTCCACCATACTTGCAATAGCATCTATTCCTGATCGCGCGGCTTTGCGACAGTCAGTAACCATTGTGCCTTCTGGGGTATTTTTCACTAGGCGAAGTTCCTGTTTCAATTTATGATACTGAGTTTTGAGGATTTGATTTTGCTGTTCTATCCTTATGCATTGACGATTTAAATCGTCTTGATTATTCATATCAATATATTTTCCTGATTGATGTTGCTGTTCAATTTCCAAGAGTCTGGCTAAGTCACCCTCTTGGTAGGCTTTGTTGATTTCCTTCATAATTTCAGTATGCAGTATTTGAGTTTCCCTATCTTTTACCTTGTCTGGGTGAAATATTTCTGCTAAACTTAGAAATGTCTGGCGAATTTTTCTGGCGGCTTCAGATTTGTTTACTGAAGAAAAGTTGAGGTTCTGCTGGGTTTCTTGGTATTGACTGTGTTCTTCTCTCTGCTGATGTGAGAAATCATCTGTTACCTCCTGTGTGTCTTGAGATTCTGCATAATTACTAGGCTCAGGAGTGATAATTCTGGCAAATTGGAGTTGATAGTAAATTGCTTGAATATCTTTTTTGCTCTGTTTACCCAACTTTCTTTTATTCAAGATTTCATCAAACAGAGTATGAATTTCTCGGTCAATATCTACCAGTTCTTGGAAATGGGGATGATAGCGATTTAAGACATCCGTGGCTACGGAACGCATTTGTGTCAAAAAGTTCTGCAGTTCCGTCCGTTTTCGCTTAATTTGTTTTAATAACCACTTGTGTTCTTTGTCTAAAGTTTCCATGCGAAGATGGATAGATGACAGCGCCAGTGATGTTGTAGTTGCTGACTGGGATGAAGGTGTGCGTTTTTTCGGCATAAAGTAGGCCAGTCTGAGGAAATTTACATCTGATCAGATCCTACACCCACAATATTCAGTTTCATCAGTTAATTCCAGCGATCGCAGTGGTCACAATTGCGCGAAACTCAAAGCAGATCATTAAGAAAGGAGAACCTAATGGGGTGGACTAAAGTTCTTGCGTCCGATGCGCTCGAACCCAATGGGAGACAGGTAGTAAAAGTTGGCATACGTAAAATTTTACTTGTCAACCATGAGAATCAGCTTTATGCTGTAGATAACACCTGTCCTCATTTAAAAATGCCGATGAAAAATGGCAAAATCACCGAAGATGGGGCGATTGTTTGTCCTATACATCGCAGTGCTTTTGACTTAGGTACTGGAGAGGTAAAAGATTGGTGTCCATGGCCACCTGGTGTAGGCAAAGTCCTTTCCATGATTTCACAACAAAAAACCCTACCTGTATTCCCTGTGCGTGTGGAAGAAGGTAGTATTTGGGTTGATATCCAAGAGGAATAGTAGCCTCTAAATGGCAAGCGTTAACTCACTCTAGGGGCGATCGCTTGCCTGTATACAAGTTGCTATACTAAAGATGGCATAGTTATGAGTGGGAATCAAATCATGCTAGAAAGTAGGGACCATACACTAATTATCGACAAAAGCGGGAGCATGGCTACCCCAGATCAGAAAGGTGGTAGAACTAGATGGCAATCTGCACAAGAATCCACCCTAGCCTTAGCCAGTAAGTGTGAGCAATTCGACCCAGATGGGATCACTGTATATTTATTTTCTGGTAGATTTAAGCGCTATGAGAATGTCACTGCGTCCAAGGTCACACAAATATTTCAAGAAAATGACCCTTCTGGTTCCACAGACTTAGCATCTGTGTTAAAAGATGCAATTGAGAATTACTTTCACCGCAAGAGAGTAGGTCAAACTCAGCCCAATGGCGAAATCATCTTGGTAGTAACCGATGGGGAACCCGATGACCGCAAAGCAGTCATGAAGGTAATTATCGAAGCTTCTCGCCGTATGGATACCGACGAAGAATTAAGTATTTCCTTGATTCAAGTTGGTACAGACCCACAAGCTACCCGCTTTCTCAAGGTTTTAGATGATGATTTGCAAAGCGCTGGGGCGAAGTTTGATATCTGTGACACCGTGACCATGGAAGATATGGAAGATATGAGTTTATCAGAAGTCCTACTCAATGCTATTACTGACTAGTTGAGCTTGGCGGTGTTAAAGATTGAATTAACCACAGATGATTCCCTTGTGGTTTGGGCTTCTTCAACTTTTAATTGGGTACTGATTAAGTTAAAAGCATGGATTCTCTTGACAAGCTCCTGGGTGAACTCAAAGCTGAATATCATCAGGGTAAATCCCCAGGACCACAACCACAGAAAAACACAGCTAAATCCCCAACTCCACCACCACCAAACTCTTTATCTTTAGAGGATAGTCTTTTGGCGCAGGTGCGGACTGATTTTGCTCAACAAGATGCGCTTGAGGAGTTGCAAAAACAGCAAGCAATAGAACAGGAACAAATTCGCCAAGCTGAAATTAAGGCGCAAGGTTTAGCAGCTTTACGGGGGGAAGCAGAAACATGGTTGAAAACATTAGATCCGTTTTCTTCCGAAGGTCTTTGGTTTGAAAGGTTTGCTGAAGGTTATCCTTCTAAATTAGATGCGGCGATAGGATATTTACAAAGCGACGAATAAACAACTTATAGCCTTTTTCAGGCTCATGAAGTACACACCAATTCCCTATTCCCTATTCCCTATTCCCTATTCCCTATTCCCTGTTCCCTGTTCCCTGTTCCCTCAAACTAAAAAAAATTGTACCTCACGAGCATGGGAAATGCTATGAAATAACCTGTTGTTAGTTTAAGCCTCTGGATGTTTTCTAGGGGTTTTATCTCTGGTAAAATTGGCTTTTAGCTAAATTTGTAAGGCCTTAAACCACCTACTCACCACTGTATTGATGGTTTGTTTGATTTGATGTTTACGATACCACTTTTGAAAAGCCATTTCGTACTCTTCCCCCTTAGTTTGAAAGGTATTCCAAGTATCTAGCCCTAATGTGCAGCTGCAAAATATTAAGAAATATAACGACCAGGTAAGACCGCCACCGCCGACGAAATCTAACAGCATCAAAAAACTGTTAAGAATTGCGTAATTACCCAGACGTTTCTTAAATTTTCCGATGCGGTAGGCGTTAAAGGCTTGTCTTTGTTCAATTTCGCTCCGTTGCGATCGCCAGTCAACTTCTGCTAGATTGAGAGATTCTGGTGATATATCTAACTCTTGAGCAATTTCTAACAGTTGCTCATAGGAAAATTCCTTATTTTGGTCATCAGCTTGACGAGCGATCGCTAACTGAAGTATTTTCTGGACATCTTCCTGGCTATAAGAACGAAGCTTGTGAGGTTCAAATGCCGTCATAACTATGATCTGTGAGTCTAAACAGGTAACTGTTAGCCATTATTTTTACTATATCTAGACTAACAAATCTCAATGGGGTGTAGACAGATATTATGGAAATTATCACCGGGGTTGTGGTTGCACAAAAGCGTAAATATCCTTAATAGCTTGTACCCAACCGTTAGAGACAGATTCCAGGATGCGATCGCCTTTGTCCTTGGTTGCGGTTGTAGCATCGCCAATTACCCCAGTTTTACTTATATCCTTTGTAGCCCAAGAAACAGGTAGTTTGCCCTCTAAACTCAGTAAACTGCTTTTTGTTTGTTCTGGTGGATACTCAGCAACAGCTTGATCCATTCTTACCTGTTCTGGTAGAATTGCCAGCATAATACTAGTTTCAGCATCTCCGGCGTGCATACCTTGGGCTGCTTCCTTGGGTGTTAATAATTCTTTGGTAATATGAGGCACACGCCAAGTAAATAAGGGAAACACCAAAAAATCACCATATTGAATATGTAAATCCCGGGCTACCATTTGCATAACTTGGGGTTGTCCACCGTGTGAGTTCATTAACACCAATTTTCTAAACCCAGCGCGGTAAATACTTTCCCCCATTTCCATAATTACTGCTGTCAGGGTTTGAGTACTTAAAGTAATAGTTCCGGGAAAATGCCAATGCTCATTGGATTTACCATAATATAGGGTAGGTAAAGCATAAGCGGGAATACTTGCATCTAGCTTTTTGAGAGCTTCCCCCAACACTCCCACACCAATAGCAGCATCAACAATTAAAGGTAAATGGGGTCCATGTTGTTCAATAGCGCCCACAGGTTGAATAATAACCACATTTTCCTTATTTGGCATAGCTTGGATATCAGTCCAAGTTAGGTAGGGAAAAAACCTTTCAGGGGGAATAAAACTGTGCATATTAGTTGACGGTTGACGGTTGACAGGGATAGATGACAAACCTATCCGCGAATGACTGTGATATTTCTGCCCTGGGGACTCAGGGCTATTTCCGTGGTGGTTCGGTCACTAATGGGGGGTAAATCAGGGCGACGGTCAAATATTACTAACCATCCTGTATCTAGATTTAATCCTGATAAGTACTTATCTAAAGCTAAAGTTGTCGGAAATACCTCTCTATAGATAGGATTAGCAATTTCCAGTCCACCACCTCTATCCCGTTTACATAAACCTAAATCTAACACATAGCGCAAATTATCATCAGGAACGTTGCCTAACTCATCCCCGGCTAACATGGGTTGAATAATTGCTTTTACCCTATCCTCTCGCAGTCGCTCGGCGAGACTATCTAAATGGGTGTCTTGCCTTTGAATTAAGATATCCTTAGCTTGATTAATTAAATCTACAGTGATGGGGATATTTACATCTTCCGCTAAATACTCCGTAACTTGACGGGCGATCGCATTGACTAACCGGCGATATCTGGTTTATCTGGAAAAGCTGCCCCCACCTCTACAGATACCATGACGGCGGTGTATTTACCACTGGCTGTCAGTTCCTGTGCTAAGGTGAGCATGGCAGTGGTTTTACCGGTTTGTCTCGGTGCATGGATAACAAAGTAATTGCGCTGGGCAATCAGGCGTTTTAACTCTGGTAGGCGTTCGGTGGTGGGTAGTGTATAGTGGATATTTGGTTTACAAGGGCCCGCAGTGTTAAACCATTTAGTCATAAAAGTTTACGTATAGCTTGATTTGATTATAACTCCCATGATTGTTGACCGTTGACGGTTGACCAACAAAACACCAGCCCCAGTCAACAAATTTTCAATGCGATCGCTTTATTAGCAACCATAAGTGGGAATATTATTAAAATTAATCGTATCACTTGATGAGAACAGAACAAAAGGGGGTAAAATACCCCCGCGACCCAGACTATCGCATCAATTAATACTTAGGCAAAGACAAACTGACTGGAATCGTTAACATTGAGTTGGGTTTGGTTTACCCCTTCAATGAGGGCGACATCAGTAGCACCAACTCGAATTAATGTGTTGCCATTTTGACTTAATAGACTAACTTGGTTAGCAGTAATACCACCCATACCAATGCGGTCTATACTTAGTTCAAAGTCTTTGATTACATTGGGTACATCGGGTAAAGAACCGCCAACTACCAGCCAGAAATTATCTGCATCTTCACCGCCCCAGAGCAAGTTGTTACCACCTTGTCCAGCGTAGAGACTATCATTACCATCGCCACCAAATAGGCGATCGCCCACGGTAGAATACAATTGGTCATCACCGGAACCACCATAGAGACGATTATGACCATTAGAGCTAGAGCGCAGCACATCCCGACCGGAACCACCAAATAGTATTTGTCCCCGACCTTCTGCTACCTGAAGATGATCATGATCTGCAGCACCCAGGAGAATATTAGAATCATTTGCTTCTATAACCATCAGGGTGTCATTACCCCGACCGCCATCTACAACCGTATCAGCCACAGTCCCCTGGCCTCCTAAATAGAGGGTATCATCACCATCGCCACCGCTGGCAAAACTGCTGCTACCTAGGGAAACAAGATCATTACCACGACCGGCGTAAATATTCACATTACTAGTCAAACTAGCTTCCACCATATCATCACCGTTACCGGTAAAAACCATAGACCCAGATTGACTAATAGTCAGGTCATCACTTGCGTCTGTTCCCTGAATTATTGCTGATGGTTGTGAAATAGGACTTCGTGGATTATAAGAAGTGGTATCAATGATCAGTGGGGTGGGGAAAGCACCGGCAATATTTTCCCACGGGACAAACTTAAAGTTGCTGTTGACGTTTTCTAATTCCCCATCATCCTCAACTAATTTTTCTGGTTGATTATTCCCGTCTTGGGTGACAAATAAACCGTAAGGGAAGTTTGGTCCGAGGGGAACATTAATCACATCGGCACCATCAGACTCTTGTACGCTGTCAATGGCACCATTACTGCCCACAGCGAATCTCCCCAAGTATTCGTTATTACCCTGGCGATTATACACAGCAAAGGTGTCATCACCTTGACTAGATACTAGTAAGTAACCGGCACCATTAGCACCGTAGTAGATAGTCAATCCCTCAACATCATCAGTCAGATGTTGACCACCTAGGGCTTTAACTTGATCTATGAGGATACCATTAGTATGGGCAGTGGGTTCTGCTAAGAACTTCCAAATACCGACATTTTCTTGACCAACGTACAGGAATCCGGTTTCTTGATCTACCACCATACCCTCAGTTTGGGGGTTAACACCGACTGCGGTGGAAATAGTAAATTCCCTGACTCGCTCAACTCCAATCTTACCGTTACCCCGGTCTATCACCTGAAACTGAGCCACATCCCCCGTTTCTCTGCGATTGACAAAGACATAGTAATCATTGGTGAAGGGGCTACGGTACATAGCCAGTCCGTAGGCGCTGCGGGAGGAGGTGGAATAGGGGGGGTTAAAGGGGGCTGTTTGGAATAGGTTACCAATACTGCGATCGCTGATGTCTTCTAAATATTCTCCCGGTTCTGTGGGCGATGGGTTGATTTTAAAAAATACCAGTGTATCATTACCGCGATCGCTAGCTACAGCTATATCTACAGACTCTCCCCCCAGCTGAAAACCATACTGCAAATCAATGTTATTGTATCTAACATTACCTGGGTTGACCGTCTGTAATAAGTTACCAGACAGATCATAAACCCGGATACCGGCATTTTTAACCGCCGTTAACACCAAACTCTCCGCAGGATTGATAGCATTAACATAAATAGCCGGATCATCAGCATCAGCATTTTGGTCGAGTAACCCCTGGGCTGGGTCTTCATCATCAAACAGATCAGGACGAGTTTCTACCCTAGGGATAACAGTAGGAATTAAATCGGCACTCAGGGTTAAAATCTGGGTAAATTGGTTCTGGTTAAAGTTATTATCACTGACTAGGACAATCGACTGACGACCATCCGATAACTCAGGACCAAAGGCTAAACCCTCAATATTATCTAACCCAGTATCTAGATTCAAATCATTGAGATTTAACAGTAAGCGTTTGTGCGCCGGTACAATCCCTGCTAACTGATCAGAACTCAAATCGCTCAAGCTCTCGTAGAAACTAATGTCAGTCGCACCTTGAAGACTAACTTCATAAATCTTGATGGTAAAGCCTGTTCCGGGAACCCCAAGAGAAAAAGACCGTTCCACAGCCAGCAAAGTCCCACGGTTATCAATAGCCAGTAAATCCACTAATCCATTATCACTAAAGGCGGTGACGGGTACTGGTGGTACTGCTACAGCATCGGTAATATAGAGATATTCCTTTTCTGGTTGTCCAGAAAGTAAATTGTACTGGATAATCCGGGATGGGCTACCATTGACAAGGGAAGACCTTTCACCGTCTTGAATCAGAGCGTTTTCAGTGGCAGTGTATAAGGTTCTCTGGTCTGGTGTAATGGTCAGACTTTCAAAGGCTAGGTTATTACGAACCCCGGAGATTTGTCTATCTCCAGCATCCACAACCCCACTACCATTAGTATCCTCAATTACAGGTAAGAATTTATTGGGCACTGGTAAAGAGCGGATTTCTTCCCCTAACAGGGAATATTCCTTAACAAAGGGATCAGTGATACGTGCAGCATTAATATTTGCCTCACCCTCAGAGGATACAAAGATAGTACCCTGATTGGTTAAGGCTATACCTTCTGGATCAACGGTCAAAGCTCCAAATAAACTACCATCAGTATTTTGGATGGGAGTAACATTGACAAAGTTGACATTTAATGTATCTAGGTCAAGGTTAAAGGTATAGAAACGAGCCGGTCCAAATTGGGAGCGATCATCAGAAATGCCATAGTAAAGATTGTTGCCAGCATCGTAGGCTACACCAGACAATCCTCCCATGGGGACATTAACATCATTGATTGTTCCCGCCGTCCCTGGAGGAATAAAACCAGTGGCAAAGGTAGTTTGCCCTTGAAACTCGACTCCCCGAATAATATTACCAGAAACAGCTGGCTGCTGTTGAATATCAACCCACACCAAACGATGATCAGAACTGGGAAAGGGAAAAGTCCCCACCGGCGAAAAATTGGGGTCAGTGTTTACAGGCCAAAATACTGCTGAGTTAGTAATTTGCAGGTCAGATGAAGGTAGTACATAGTCAGCGCGTAGGTTACCAGGGTTATTATCAGCAAAATCCGCAGTATCGAAAGCTGGATTACCTTGGTGGTTAGCATTAGCACGCCCCTGTAATTCTGACTGTTGTACAGCGCCAACACTACTAGGAATAAAATTAGTGTTAATACCGGGGTTGTGTAGTAGTTCAAGAATGGCATGATCGAAACTATCTCCGTCAAAGGGATCAGCATTTTGGTCACCCATGATGACAAAGGATGAACCAGGAGTTAAACCTCCTACTCTTCCCTGATCATCATATATGTACTCACCTTTCCCAGGAGTAACGTAGTCAGCCCAAAAGCGGATTTCATCATAGTTGCGCTTACCATTGCGGTCTTCTAGACCATCAAACACAGGTGGTGTCGGGTGACTGGCCAAAACATGAATCGTTTTACCATCGATTTGGATGGGTACATCCCAATGACTCTTAGAAGAAAGGCGCAGCACTGCTTGTTCTTCTTGTGAGTACCAAGGAATATCAGACCCAGGAAGAGCAATAGTGGGTAATAGGGAATCTGGCATATCCTGCCAGAGAAAGTTCAAGAAGGTACGAACGTTGCTAAGATCAATGGGGTATTTAGACAATAACAACATCCCAAATTGACCGGGATAACTGCCAAAACCAAAGGCATCATCACCATAACCTGGTGTGCCGGGAATAGTTGCAACTACACCGTTATTATTTAAATCAAATCCAGAGGGAATACCTGTGTTAGATGGGGCAATAAAGTAATAGGGATAATCTACGGGCTGGGCATCATTTTGACCCACAAGCAGATAATTCTGCAGAAATAATTCCACTGGTTGAGTGGGATTTTCTGTAAAGTAATCAAACTCATTAATCAGTAAAATATCCGGTTGAACACGCTGAATTATTTCTGCTACACTTCTGGCTTGAGCATTATCAAGTACAGATAAATCTTCCCCTAATTTACCATTGGCATTGCGGTTTAAAGAGGCATTGAACTGAGAAAAGCGGATCGGTGTGGTGTCTATCATTTGCCAGTCCTAATTTCCATGTTCAGTAGTTATTTCTTGGTAAGTCAAACTCTTGAGTACGTGGTTTAATAAATTACTAGTGGTAAATAAATCCCGAACCTTGGAGATACCATAGTAATCACAGTAGGGCATCCCCTGGATTAACTTGCTTTGCTATTTATTAATACCTTGCTTACCTTCTCCTGAAGCTAAAGCCTTGAGATTAAGAAATAATTAGTGAATGGTTAAAAATAATTGATTTTTCAGCGGTTGACTTTTCAGTGTTAACTGGCTATGACTGGGATAAATTACGCAGCTATTCCCAGATTCATGTAATATTTCTGCCTTGGTTACTTAGGGCTATTTCGCTGGTAGTGCGATCGCCCCTTAAACCCTAAGTATTAATCCTTGCTTACATTAATAACACAACTAACAGCGATCGCCTACCGCATCCAACGCTCTAACGCCAATTTCTCAGTTAAATCATCCCTGAATTGCGATCGCCTTAGTGCTGTTTCAATGCAGTAGTTAATCATCACCCAAGTTCAACCAAAATAGCTGGAATAGTTATTCTTCTGTTTTGACATCGTCAATCTAGCGAGTGCAGATTAACCTCAGACCCTTACTGTATAAGGGTTTGAGGGGATTTGTTAATATGCTAAAGTCCGTTATGGCTAACGCCACGCTATCGCTATGAGCCGTTAAGTTTCTTGAACCATGGCTATCGCTATCGGAAAGTGCCTCTAGAGTTCTTACAGGGTAAGTGTTTAAAATGGGAGATTCCCCACTCCCTGGGGACACTAATCGAATGGAAACTTTATGTATTGGAATCAATCCAATTAGCATCCCGATGAGAGAATGATTGAAGCAACGCCATCTGGTAATCTAAAAGCCCGCTGGCTTCAATAAAGGTCTATATTTTAATTTGTAATGAATGTTTAATGTAAATTGAAACGCTTTTTGATAAGCATAATATTCGATATCAAAAGACATAATTCCCCGATTATGATCACAATTAATAACAGGTTGAACATTGTATTCCATTTTAAATTCAGAACCATTTCTGTCTCGTACAAAAATCTGCTCACCATCCTCAATTCCTTCTATTGGTTGACCCATAAGCCATTCAGAGTGTATTGATGACCCATTATCACATAACACATCAAACTCTAAATGATATGGATGAACATCTATAACTTTACACTTGTATAAACCACTTTTAGTTTTTAATTTGGCTGAAGAAAAAAAAGGGTTTAACGAATCAAGTCTACCCCACGCATCATCACAAGGCTCTGCTAGACTAGCAGAGCTAAAGGAAATAACAGATAGTACTGCAAAACTAAGCTCTTTTAACATCAGTAAATCATATTATCGTAGTAATTTGCAACACCAAGCAGCGCAATAATACAAGTAAGTTTCTTGCCAAGAATATGAATGGTTTCCGGAAATCCTCTGAGATTTTTTCGTCATAATTTTAAATCTTTCATCATACTGACATCTTTGTAACAAGATATCCCCGACTTCTTAGGATGATATTATCAGGTAACCATCAATTTTCATAGAAGTCGGGGATATTGTCCAACAGAAGCTTCCTAAAAAATCTACCTTTGGATAGATGACAGAATTATCTAAATAATATCACTTGATATTGAATATAAAAAAATACACTCATTTAACTATAGGATTCTAAGTAACCCACCAGTCCACTTTCAGTGGACTTTAGCTATCAGACAGGGAATTTATTCCCTGGCTAATAAGCACTAACTAACAGCCTTTTGGGTCCCACGGTCTTGAAGTGAACCCAACCTTATGTAAAACTGGGGATCTTTCGTTTTATCGCCTACATCTGAGGAACTAAAACATGGCGCGTCTAGCCCTGCTGAGTGTATCTAACAAAACTGGTATAGTTGACCTCGCCCGTCGCTTGGTCGAAGAATTTGAATTTAATTTAATCAGCAGCGGGGGAACCGCCCAAACCCTCAAGGATGCGGGACTACCAGTGACAAAGGTTTCTGATTACACAGGTTCACCTGAGATTTTAGGTGGTCGAGTTAAAACCTTACATCCTCGCATTCATGGCGGAATTTTGGCGCGGCGGGATATTCCCCAACATTTAACAGATTTAGAAAATAACCAAATTCGCCCCATTGATTTAGTAGTTGTCAATCTTTATCCCTTTGAGGAGACCATTGCTAAACCCGGGGTAACATTATCGGAGGCGGTGGAACAAATTGATATCGGTGGTCCGGCGATGTTACGGGCTGCGTCGAAAAATTTCGCCCATCTGACGGTATTATGTGACCCAGAACAGTATGAGGAATATTTACAGGAATTACGCCAAAATAACGGGACTGCTTCCCTAGATTTTCGCCAGAAATGTGCTTTAAAAGGTTTCTCCCATACAGCGAGTTATGACCAAGCCATAGCAGCTTATCTCAGCCAACAATCTGAGAATACTTACAACCTGTCTGGTCAGCAATTACAATCTCTGCGTTATGGTGAAAACCCCCATCAACCTGCTGCTTGGTATCAAACCGGTACAACTCCCACCGGTTGGGCTGCGGCTACGAAATTGCAAGGTAAGGAACTGAGTTATAATAACTTGGTGGATTTAGAAGCCGCCCGCCAGATTATTGCGGAGTTTACTGATACCCCAGCAGCAACGGTGATTAAACACACTAACCCCTGTGGTGTGGCTTTGGGTAGTACCCTGGTGGAAGCATATCAAAAAGCCTTTAATGCTGACGCTGTTTCGGCTTTTGGGGGAATTGTCGCACTCAATCACCCCATTGATGTGGCTACAGCGGAAGAGTTAACTAAGACATTTTTAGAATGTGTGGTTGCTCCCGGTTGTGAAGCCGCAGCCCAAGAAGTTTTGGCGGCAAAATCTAAACTACGAATTTTAACTTTACCAGATTTGACTAGTGGCCCTAAGGAAACTGTCAAGGCGATCGCCGGGGGTTTTCTTGTCCAGTCCGCTGATGATAAAATAGCTGATAGTGGTGAATGGCAAGTAGTCACAGAACGTCAACCCACCCCCGACGAGTTAGCTGAGTTACTCTTTGCTTGGAAGGTTTGTAAACACGTCAAATCTAATGCTATTGTCATTACTCGCGATCGCACTACTCTAGGGGTAGGTGCTGGTCAAATGAATCGGGTTGGTTCAGTCAAAATCGCCTTAGAGCAAGCAGGTGCAAAAGCCCAAGGTGCAATTCTCGCCAGCGATGGATTTTTCCCCTTTGATGATTCAGTTAAAACAGCCGCAGCAGCGGGAATTACTGCAATTGTCCAACCCGGTGGAAGTTTGCGCGACCAGGATTCTGTAAAGGCTGCAAATGAACTCGGTTTAGTCATGGTGTTAACTGGCATACGTCACTTTTTACACTAAACTTCTGCCAAGTGGTTCTGTGACAGTTCATAAACTGTCACATATCAAACTTGCCTTTTGAGTAACTAACTGTACTATCTAATAGTGTGTGAGGAGCAAGTTAAAAATAAAAAGCGTTTGGGGTGGAAACACGGCCACACTCCCAGGCGCTTTTTGTTTTTTCACCATTAGCTCTATGGCTTTAGTTTAAGATTTTCTTTCCAGTGGGTTAGTGATGTATTTAAAATCTGGCTCCCGATTCCAAGGGCCACGCTGATCCTTACCATCCCCATTTGCAGATAGGTTGTAATAAATATCAACGGTTTCATCTGGTTGAATATTCCCAAAAAATGGCTCACTTAATTTTCCTAATGAATCCAGAGCCTTCATAAACATTCTAGTATGAGAAACTTCCCTGGTTAACAGGTGCACTAAAGTATTTTTAGTCCCTTGGTCCGTTGCTAGTTTAATTAATTCCTCATAAGTTTGACGTGCGCCAGCTTCAGCTGCAATATTAGCTCTTAAATCCCGAACTACATCGCCACCTTCATTCAAGTAATGTGCTGTCCAAGCACTCCCTTGACTATCTAAAAAGTGGGGTCCCATACCTCTCACAGCAAACAGAGTACTTTTATATGCTTCGGTCTGGTCGGTATTTTTAGTATGAGCTTCAATTAGTTTCCCCACCATTTCCAGGTGGCTAAATTCTTCAATCGCAATATCTTGGAGCATATCCCGAATTCCCGGATCTTCCACATGAAAAGACTGTACCCAATATTGCAAAGCTGCTGATAGTTCCCCGGTTGCTCCCCCAAACTGCTCTAGAAGTAATTGCGCGAAACGAGGGTCAGCTTCACAAACATTCACAGGGTGAATAGGCTCTTTTTTGTGGTAAAACATAAATACCTCTGATAAAAAGCATTTTTAATCGCAAGTAATACCCCAGCCGAATAAAATCCTGGACGGCTCGAAAATCAAGATTTACTCTGATTAAGTTGAGATTATCAATTCTCACGGACAATGCTTTCTGTCAGAGGAAATAGTTATGAGTATCAAAAGTAAGATCCCCGATTTCTCACATAATTAGGGATACTCTAGGATAATTTATCTAGAAGTCGGGGAGCTTTGGGGCGATCGCCTGTACAATGTTTAAACGCAAAGGTCGCTAAGTACGCGCAAAGGTTCGCAAAGGTGTTTGTTGACAATATTTTATTTGGTTGGGTGGGGTCGGATTACTAGATCCCGGACTTCTCACATAATTAGAGATACTCTATTAGAGATACTCTGGGATAATTTATCTAGAAGTCGGGGATCTGCGGGTAGATTTCTCCTCACAAGGGAGATTAAGGTGGTAAAGATGTGATGAAAATTACCTGTTGAAAACTTATCAAACATTCTCGAAGATATAATTATATTGTGATATTATTTGTTATAATAATTACTGTAATTTCAACCTCTTGAACCTTAAATAAAATAACACTCAAAATTACTCAAATTGACTCAAAAGCAACTTTAAAGATAAATTCTGGTTTTTGATTTTCCCATGTCCTTTGCAATCTCAGGAGGCGCAAATGATCAGTCTAACTAAGCTTAAAATAAACGCAGGAATCATTAACAAAAAAGAAAAAATGAGAGCCATAGCATATAGTATGGATTTAATGTTTCCAGGTTTATATATTTGGTTTTTTGGCTTATCATTTCGGATTGGCGGTGAAACTCCAGATGATGATCCATATAAATATCCGGGGATGATCAATGCACCTCTTGGTATAGGCTTAGTCTTACCTGGGTATAAAATCTTCACTACTTATCACGGTAGCTATGACCCTCAACAAACATGAGATCCAGGGTCTAAAAAAATTTGATGTACCTACAATTAGCTCGATCCATTTTCAGCAAATAATGGAAGCAGCTGGATATTCAATTTCAGCTAGTGCACCAGCAAAGGGTGGTAGATTTAAGGTTTGGTGGTCACATTCTAGTTATCCCAGGGTTGAGTCTATATATTCGCCGGATAAACTTCTTGTGATTACTGCTTATCACGTGTATTAGTGGTGTAAGTAATTACGGGTATCTGTGGGTTCTGTTAGGCGATCGCCTGTACTGTGTTTAAACGCAAAGGTCGCTAAGTACGCGCAAAGGTTCGCAAAGGTGTTTTTTGACAATATTTTAATTAACTGCTTCGGGTCCAATTACCTGTTGATTCTGGCTTTCTTTTTTTCCTAGCTCTTGGTTTAATTTTAGGAGTTGCTCTAAAATGTCATCTTCAGGTTGAAATTTATAGGCTTCCATCACTAGTTTATCTAGTTGTTCATGGAGTTTAGATAGTTTGCTGCTGGGTTCGTTGTAGAATTCATTATATAATGTGGTGATTCCCCACTGTTTAGACTCCATTTCTTGAGTCCGATATTCGTGGAGTTCTACCGCTTTGGATCGGATTTTTTTGACTATCTCCCCTGTTGCTGTCTGGGGAAAGGGAAAGGTTTCAAAGCAGGTGGTATTAGTGTAGCGAGTATCTCCCTTTAAGGTTGAACTTTGGGCTTTTACCCACTGGCGATGTATTTTAGATGTGAGAATACCTAATATGTAAAAGTCTTCTGATGCAATTACAATATTTAAGTCACCAGGTAGCCAGTTCAATGGTGCTGGAATAAATATAGCCCATTTGGAAACTCTAGGTACTGTGAAGTAATAAGATAAAGATGAAATAGCTTTTCTCATAGCTGGACGATGGGAAAAAAAATTCCACCAGTAGTCTCTTGCTTTAGCATTTCTATTATTATCTCTTTCTGGCTTGACATTAATTTTAATATGCTCAAAAGGTAATTGATACTCACTTGCATCTTCAATACTCATATCATTAAAGTCAATAATCCACCGCTCTGGTTTACCATGGGTATTTTGCGCCAGATTTGCACCCATGGAAAATAGTTTTAATACCTCTTGGTTTTTCCCATCCGCTTTTATCCATTCCTTTACTTGCTCCTCTGTCACAAAGAAACCTTTTCCTATCGGAATCACCCCTTGAAAGCATTTATTCAAGTTAGCTTTTAACCGCACAGCTTGAGAAACATCAATACTAGATTTGAGAGAAGAATTAATACTGCTAACCACCTCATCATCTAAATAGTATTTACCCGGTTTGGCTTTACACCAGTTGACAATACTTACATGGACTTTCGCTTCACCTGACCATGGTTGGGTAGATACGGCTTCATGAATATAACCCTGATTTTGAGTAATATAATCTAAAGCTGCGACTCTACTTTTACCCTGACTGACGGAATTGGTCGCTACTAAACCCGCTCTCCCTTGTTCATCAAGGTGTTGGTGCGCTAACCTAAACCAATAGGCGCAAAAGTCTACTGAGTCTTTAACTTGGGGGAATTGTTGAAAAACTTTATCTATATATTCGTCGCCT
>NZ_JANQDG010000080.1:0-138924 GCF_029891665.1 Anabaenopsis sp. FSS-46
TTGCAGTTGCTCATCCCGCCTTAACTCCCTCACCGCTTGGCGTAATTTATCTTCCCTGCTTCCACCCTGTAAAATTGGTACGAATGGCAATAGGGTTGATATGTTCTGCTCAAACACCAGATTAACATCCACTTCCCACAGATTAATCACCTGGTAATCTTGATGAGCAGTTATCCCTAATATCTCTGATTCGTAACGTTGGGGGATGGTTTGTTTACTACTTGGGGGGAGGATGTTAATTAAGACTGGATATACTCTTAAGTTATAACGTTCTTCTGCTAAAGCTGTATAAGCCCGTATCCTTCGGGGCATTCTCTTATTGTACCGTAACTGTAACTCATTGAGCAGCAAAAATTCCCCTATTTCCGGCGATAGAACCTTCAATAAAACATCACTTTCCCGCTCTATCCACTGAAATTCTGTGTTGAGGATGTCTTGTACTTGTAAGTCACTGCGCTGGGTAATCCACTTTACCCAGGTGTTAGGTGCGAGACTGATTAATCTTTTTCCCCCTATATCTGCTTTTTTCGCCACTGTTTATTATCATTTATAAGTTGTAAGTTCTCAGTATATTTGTTTTGTGTGAACGGCGATCGCGAATGCTACAAGCCGATCGCCCCTTCTTACAGTCAACCGTCAACCGTCAACCGTCAAGACTGAATTTATTTGGTAATAATTTAATTACAAACTCTAGCACTGTCCCAGCCATCTGTAAAGCTTCTTCAGCTTCATACCTTTCCGGCTCAATTGTGTCGCCTGGGTAGCGAAATTCCGTGGCGTAAGGTGTTAGAGTGTCCGCCATATCTTCCAAATCCTGAAAATGTGGTTCAAAAACTGAACACATCTCCACTAAAACGCTCAGATCATGGGTTTTTTTAAATACTACATCTTGATGTGTCAAATAAGCTTTTAATGCTTTCTCAGCACTCTGTTGACAATGATAAACAACAGCATCTAATAATGATACTTCATTTTCAATGAGGATACGGGCAACCTTAATATCTCGCTGACTTTTAATTATCCACTGCCTAACCTCCTCATCCTTAGGACTATCCATAAAGGATTTTACCTTGACTGAGTGCCTGACTAACTAATGAACTTGCTACGGTGGCCTTTCTTTCTACTTCTGCACGGGTCATAACCAGAATATCTTTTGGTATACCAATCCCATGGAGAGCTTTATATGCTTGACGCGCCCGACGATAGCGGGGTTCATCGGAATCGGAGATAATCACCAACAAATCAATATCACTATCTTCCGTAGGTTCACCATAAGCATAGGAACCAAATAAAATTACCTGTTCTGGATTCAGGGCATAAACTAGTCGTTGGGTAATATCATCCAATAACTCGCTTGTTATTATTTTTACAGGTATATTTTCTGTATTCATACAGTCTCTAATACAAAACTAGCAAAAAATGATAATAACGGTTCTAAGTCTTGCAGTTGCTCATCCCGTCTTAACTCTCTCATGGATAACTATCAATTATACCTCCCATATCGAATAGCGATCGCGAATACTACAAGCCGATAGCGCTAGCGCTGCTGCTAAAGCCGATCGCCCCTTCTTACAGTCAAACCTGGTCGGTGAGCGAAGTCGAACCCTCCTCTCAGTCGGTTTTTAACCGACTTTAGCTTTCAGACAGGGAATTTATTCCCTGGCTCTGTGCGGATAACTGTGGATAACTATCGATTATACCTCCTATATCGAAAGGCGATCGCGAATACTACAAGCAGATCGCCCCTTCTTACAGTCAAACCTGGTCGGTGAGCGAAGTCGAACCCTCCTCCCAGTCGGTTTTTAACCGACTTTAGCTTTCAGACAGGGAATTTATTCCCTGGCTCCCCCGTGCGGATAACCATCAATTATACCTCCCATACCCAATACCGATCGCCCCTTAATACCCCCAAACCCGCTGGTTGAGCGAAGTCGAAACCCAGCGTAGTCGAAACCCGGCGCAGTCAACAGTCAACAGTCAACCGTCAACCGTCAACAAATCCGTCAACCGTCACCAATGGCACCTGATCCATCGGTAATTGTCCCATACTTTCCCCATCCTCCTGAGCTAAAACAATCCTCCCAGTAACTTGGGGTAACAAAGCCTCCCACTCTAGGGGGGATAACTTACCAACCACCGAAATTTGTAACCCCTCCTCCTCCTCCTCACATAACTGCTCCGTGAAAGCTTGGGTCAAATGAGGCGGAAACTTACCAGCATTCACCAGTAAAGTCATCTTTCCACAATCGGGATGATTTTCTAAACTACTAATCACCCTTACCAACTCTTCATATATAGACTGTTCCGACTGCTCCGGGTCCGGGAAGATGATAAAATTAGTATCTCGCAGGTGTAAAGATTGTTTGAGGTTTTCCCTTAATTGTAATCTTCTCAGTTGTTCCTGAGTATTTTCTAACAGCAACTGATATTGCTGTAATGCTTGGTATGCTTGCCATAGATTTTTACTATTTATAAAATCTAAATTTTTGGTTATACTATAGAACTCAGTTAAGCTGAAATTATACTTTTGTTGAGCAATATTTAGGATTTGTTCATTTTGTAATAATCTAAATAGTTTTTCCGCTCCCACAGCCCTGATATAATGTAAATTATGTTTTAAATATATAAATGCTTGTTCTAATTTATATTCAATGTGTCCGCTAAAGTTTATGTTTCTAATTTCATTAGAAAATGATTGCTTGAACATTTCTACAGAAACATTATTGAAAATATCCTTATATATTTGATATAATTCAAACTCTGTCCTGGGCTGATTGGCAGGATTCATACAAAGATTAGCTTGATTATCCCTGATTCTATATTTAATTAGCTTTTCAGGCAATATATGTATTTCATACTTTTTCACCAGTTTAATCCACATTTCAAAATCCTGTAACTGGAGTGATGCTAAATTAAATAATCCCGCATCTACAAGTAAATCTCGAATTATAAAGCCGGTAACAGCATTAATGTAATTACAGTTAAAAAACAAATATCTGAGTATTTCTGTCCTGCTCCTATTAGGATGATTAGAGGAAGTCTTACTAATATGTTCACCCAGGTGTATATTGCTGTTATCATCAATAAATTCTACCCATGAGAAAACAATTTTTTGCCCTGAATTTAACAGATAATTATATTGTATTGCCAGTCTATTAGGATAACAAATATCATCTCCAGACATGAAGGCAACATACTTTCCTCTAGAAGCTAAAATAGCTCGATTCAATGCCCTACTGGTTCCTTGATTTTCTTGATAGATATAAGTAATACGCTCATCTTTAAATTGTTGGATTATTTCATGTGTTCTATCATTTGAGCCATCATTGACAATAATTAATTCAAAATTACTGAAAGTTTGGTTAAGAATACTTTCTATGGCTTCACCTATATATTTTTCATGATTATAGGTAGTCATAGTTACGCTAATTATGGGGTTAGATTGTGTCATCTTTTAATACCTTTAATAAAGTTTCAACAACTATTGTAGTCTTTGTTTGCTCTAGATGAGGTCCAATAGGTATGCTCAATATTTGGTTAGATATAGCTTCCGTTATCGGGTAAATGTTTGTTTTCCAGTTTGATTCTAAACCTCCTGTGTAAGCATCTGATAAATGAGGTGGTATAGGATAGTGAATTAAAGTACCCAGTCCAAATTTATCTAAATAATTTTTAAGTTTATCTCTTTGAGGATGACTAACAACAAATAAATGCCATACAGGTGTAACCCATTCCGGTACATAGGGTAGTTTTAAGTCAGTTTGAGATAACCTATCTAAATAGTATTGTGCTGCCAGTTTACGTCTTTCATTCCATTCATCTAATTTAGTAAGCTTCACCCTCAGGAATGCCGCCTGTAACTCATCCAGACGGCTGTTAAACCCCTGGACTTCGTTATAGTACTTTACCCGTGAGCCATAGTTACGCAAGACTCGTACCTGATCTGCTATATATGGATCATTGGTGACCACAGCACCACCATCACCAAAAGCCCCCAAATTTTTGCCGGGGTAAAAGCTGAACCCCGCCGCATCCCCTAACCCGCCAGTGCGTCGCCCCTTGTATCGAGCACCATGGGCTTGGGCAGCATCTTCGATAACTTTTAACCCATAGTGATGGGCTAGATCATTAATTGGATCCATATCAGCCGGTTGACCATAGAGATGTACCGGCAAAATAGCTTTAGTTCGTTCCGTAATCGCCACCTCGATTAAGTCGGGATTAATGTTGTAGGTCATCTCATCCGGTTCTACAGGTACAGGGGTAGCCCCGGCATAGGAAACGGCTAACCAGGTGGCAATATAAGTATTAGCGGGAACAATTACCTCATCCCCAGGGCCAATCCCTAAAGAGCGCAGAATAAGGTGCAAAGCATCTAAACCATTACCAACACCTATACAATATTGCGCCTCACAATAAGCAGCAAACTCTTGTTCAAAAGCCTCAATTTCTTTGCCCAGGATATACCAACCTGAATTCATCACCCGTTGGTAAACTGCATCAAGCTCTTGCTGTAGTTCTAAGTAAGCAGCTTTGAGATCAAGAAACGGAACAATCATGAGTTAGCCTTTACAGCTTGTAAAAATTCATTATGGTCACGGTAGTAGTCTGATTCGTCATAGTAATCAGAGGCTAGCACCATACAAACTGAACCTGATGAAAAATTATTTAAGTCTCCCCAAATCATTGGGCAGACATATAAACCGTAGTAAGAACGATTTAGATGGAAAGTTTTGGTTTTATAACCGTCATCCAAAATCATATCAAAACTACCTGACATAGCTACAAACAGCTGACAAAGTTTTTTGTGACCATGACCAGCTCGCTCTGCACCACCAGGTACGTCATACAGGTAAAAAACACGTTTTATATCGAAAGGGACATGACGACCTGCCTCTAAAAAAGTCAAGTTACCTCGGGGATCTTGAATGCGTGGCAAATCAATAATTCTACAATCGTTCAGGGGCATGATAATTGAAAATAAATACTAGAGGAATTAACCAAAAATCAACCTAGTAATTAACCTGGTTCAAAAACAATTCTTAAAATTATTTATAACAAAAAGCGAGAATACTTTTTCCTAAAATTCAAATACGACTCCTGATCTAAATTAAAATAAAAGTTTATACCATCCTCATTAACTATTTTTGCACCTGTCTTTAAATAAAATTCAATTACTTTTCTATTTTCTTTTCTAGCATCAAAATGACTGCGAGAAAAGTTAAGTTTGTCAAAGGCTAGTTCATAAATTGTTAACAGAGATTCTAAACCAGCAGTTAATGGTGCATCTTTGGTTGTAATCCAACTTCCCCAGCAAAAGGAATCACCAATAAAGTCATACATTCTGATTGTGCCAACGCTTCTTAGATATTTATCTTGAATAATAAAGTAATATTCCTCACCAACTGCCTCTCTTTCTTTATAATTTGATATCCACTTTTTCTGGGCAGCAACACTACCTTCAATAGCTGATAAGTATTTATTTCTATCCTCATTTAAGCGAAGAGAAAGGATAAAATCGGCATCTTCAATATCAACTAATCTAAAAGATATATTTCTTGTGAATTGTAACTTATTAACAAATATAACAGAAGATTCTTTCAAACCATCCAGTAATAAATTACCTAACTCCTCCTTCAAACCATCCACCCCACAGCTACGCACCTGATCCATCGGTAATTGTCCCACACTTTCCCCATCCTCCTGAGCTAAAACAATCCTCCCAGTTAACCGAGGTAACAAAGCCTCCCACTGCATCCGCGATAACTTACCAACCACCGAAATTTGTAACCCCTCCTCCTCTTCCTCACATAACTGCTCCGTAAAAGCTTGGGTCAAATGAGGCGGAAACTTACCAGCATTCACCAGTAAAGTCATCTTTCCACAATCAGGATGATTTTCTAAACTAGTAATCACCCTTACCAACTCTTCATATATGCACTGTTCCGACTGCTCCGGGTCTGGGAAGATGATAAAATTAGTATCTCGCAGTTTTAAACTAGAAATATCAGACTGAGAACTTACAAATTTTTCTAATCTCCCTCCCATCTCCTGAATAGAATTTAGCTGTAAGGCTTTCAAATTTTTGATAACTACTAAATTTACTTCACCTTGAGTTAATGATTGTTGGGAAATACATTTAGCATTATCGTGATATCGATAGGCTGAAATTACCGTATCTATAGTAATTGGTTCGGCTAGTAGGAATAATCGCAGCCAAAAATCAAAATCCATCGCATAATGCAGAGACTCATCTAATAAGCCAGCTAAAGACCACAAATGACGATGCCAAAATGTAGATTGTTGTGGAAACCAGTTTTCCAACCAATTCCAGCATTTGGCATAAGAAATACCAGTTCCAGACTTCATGAACAAAGGAACAGAAATTTCATTGGTTATCTCACACCCCCCAATTAACCAAGTGGGAGTTTGAGAGTTGCTCAGGGTTTTTGCTACTATTTCCAAGGCACCCGGCTTCAAAAAGTCATCAGAATTAATCCAAGCCAAAATGTTCCCTGTAGTCTTTGCAAAGCCTTTGTTAATAGCATGAGATTGTCCCCGATCAGGTTCACTCACCCAATGACACAAAAATTGCTGGTATTTACTAATAATATTCACACTATCATCTGTGCTAGCTCCATCCATAATCATATATTCCAAATTAGGATAACCTTGGAGCAACACGGAACGAATAGTTTCCTCAATAAACTGAGCTTGGTTATAGCTGGGAGTAACAATACTAATCTTTGGCCATTCCCCACCATCCGGCATTGTATCAGCTAATGGTTCGGTTTCTTCAGTCCAAGGCCACCCAGTTTTTCCCGGTGGGGGTGGTGGGAGTTGACTTAAGCTAGGACAACGCATATTCATTCTATCTCATCCAATTGGTAGTATGATATATTCTTTACTTGCAATTCTGCCACACTTTCCCCATCCTCCTGACCTAAAACAATCCTCCCAGTTAACCGAGGTAACAAAGCCTCCCACTGCATCCGCGATAACTTACCAACCACCGAAATTTGTAACCCCTCCTCCTCTTCCTCACATAACTGCTCCGTGAAAGCTTGCGTCAAATGAGGCGGAAACTTACTAGCATTCACCAGTAAAGTCATCTTTCCACAATCAGGATGATTTTCTAAACTACTAATCACCCTTACCAACTCTTCATATATACACTGTTCCGACTGCTCCGGGTCCGGGAAAATAATCAAATTAATATCTCGCAGTTTCAACCCCAGTAAACTTGCATTAATTAAACTCCAGCTTACCACCCGCCCCATTTCCCCCCAGGAAAACTTTTGACTTTGTGCTAAACCCCCACTAATTAACGATTGGCGAACACCGGGCTTTTGTACCTCACATAAAGCATTCGCCATACCATCAATATCATCATCATTCACATATATCACCGCTGTTCCCCCTACCTCCGGTAAAGAAGCATTAGGACAAGTAATTACAGGACAACCACAAGCCATTGCTTCTAATATCGGCATTCCAAACCCTTCATATTTAGAAGGAAACACCAAACACACCGCCCCAGAATAAGCCATTGCTAATTCCTCATCACTCAAGCGCAACAGGTGTACAGCACTCCCAGACGTATATTCTCTTAACTCCGGTGGAAACACCCCCCCAAAACCAGTCATAATCAGATCAAATCCCTCACTGTTAGCTAGTTGAGAGAATGCTTTCAAGAATAACATCCCATTCTTCTGAAGAGAGAAATCACCGGATAACAAAAAGTATGGTTTACCAATCCCATATTTATATTTAAATGCCCTAATTTCTTCTACTGTCCCTGGCGTAAAACTCCGACTAACTCCACAGTGAGCCACCGCTACAGACTCCAGAGCTATCTGGGGAAAATACTTAACCAAATCACGGGCTGTATTGTGAGAAATTGCTATATGTGCAGATGCGTATTCAATAGCATGGTGTTTTTCTCTCCACATCGGGTGATCCAAATCCGCCCCCATTACCTCCGGTATCATGTCATAAGCCATAAATACAGATGGTGTAGTGATGGGTGTGGTGTAATAAGAGGAAATAAATAAATCTGCTTGTTCTTGATTGCAGACTTGCTGCAGCATCTGTTTATCAGCCGCTGTATTCTTATAGTCGTATCCAGGAATCGTCAGGTAACGAATACCACTAACTTTAGGTGCAGTGTTAGCCCTATCCAACACTAAAATATGATCAGCAAACTCCGTATTTGCCCACTTTTCTAACAAACTGCGCCACACCCTGGCTACTCCTGTGTTATAGAGTTGGAAAAATACCCCGTCAATAATAATCTTACGAATAGGCGCTGTTTTAGCTTTTTCCCTCGCTAGTTCGTAAACCTGGATAGTTTCATCAATAAATTTATCCCAACTAAACTTTTCAGCCTGTGCCAGAGATTTTTTAGCTAAACTCTCTCGGTATTCTGGGTGAGAATATAACTTAAACATAGCATCACAAAGCCCGATTTGATCATCAGGGTCAAGCATAATTCCAGCATCTCCCACCACTTCCGGTAAAGAAGAACTATTAGAAGTAATTACTGGGGTTCCACATTGCATTGCTTCTAATGGCGGTAAACCAAACCCCTCATATAACGATACATACATAAATGCTAATGCACCTGAATACAAAGGAGCTAAATCTTCATTGGGAACATAACCAGTAATAATAATTCTCTCCTTTAACTCCTGAGCGTTATCTATTTCCCCAAAAATTTCTCCATATCCCCATCCCTTAGCTCCTACCAGCACTAAATTTAAATCATCAATCTGGCGATTTTTCACCAAGTCCACAAAACAGCGGATAACATGAGCTATATTCTTTCTTGGTTCTAGGGTAGCTAAACTTAACAAATAAGGCCGATCCGGTATCTGATATTTTTCTTTTGTTTGACTAATTAACTGCTGATCCGCACAAGGATAAAATTTTTCTGGGTCAGCAGCTAAATATGTAACAAACACTTGTCCCTCATCAAGGTTTGGCTTGTATTGACATAAATCCTGTTTGGTTGCTTGGGAAATACAACAAACTAAATCATAGTTATCTATATTAGAGATAGCGCGTTTTAGGATATCAGCTTCATTATAACTAAAGTATTCTGGGAATAAAATAGGAATTAAATCATAAATAGTGACAACTCTCACAGCAAAGTTAGGCAGTGGAATATAATAGGGAGAATGATAAATATCTATATTTTGATATTTTAGGTCTGATAGATGAAATAAATAAAGATTTTCATCGGGCAAATTTTCCTGGATATAGGTTTGACAAGCATCAAAAAATTGAGGAGTACTAACACACAGATAAATATCACACTGGGGAGCTTTAATTAATCCTTGTACAAGATGTTCTGTAACTCTAAATATTCCTGTTCTTGCCCTTTTATCCCTCATCCCCATACCTAGTACAGTAATATCTAAGGCGATTTTTATCGGTGTGTTTTGCTCAAATTTTTTCCCCCTATTGGTTAACAATGCTCCTTCAATCACCTCCAGAGTTTCCTCAATCATCCGGTGTTCTTGAAACATTTCCTCTGCTCTGGCTTTGCAAGCTTGACCAATTGACCGTCGTAATTGCGGATTTTCTGCCCACTCTGTAATTGTCGCTACCAGTTCCCTCACCGTCCCTTGGGGGTTAATTTTAGGATCAGGGACTAATTTACCCGTTTCTCCCAATTCTTCAGGAATACCACTCACCGCAGCAGCCACCACTGGTAATCCTTTAGCCATCGCTTCCATCACACATAATGGCATCCCTTCCAACAAAGAAGGAAATACAAAAATATCCCCAGCATTTAGCAACTCAGCCACATCAGTCCTATGTCCCAACAAAATTACCTGGTTGCTAATTCCTAATTCTTTGATAGTGTCTTTAATTAGTTTTTCTAGCTCTGGTTCGTAACACGCACCAGCCCAAACAAAATACAGTTTAGACCATACAGGACTAAACATTAATTGTTTAATTGCCTCTAATTGGTAAATATAGCCCTTTCTTGTTTCTATCCGACCAGCAGTCAAACATACCACACTATCATCAGGAATACCCCATGATTCTCGTAGCTGTTGACCCCTAGCTACATCACGCCCAGTAAAATATTCTGCAGGTCTACCATAATGTATCACTTGTCCCTGATGCTCAGGTAAGCCAAAAACTTGATGTAGTAAATTTAAATTATCCTGGGAAACCGCAATCACTGAATGAGCTAAATTATATTGTCGCGATAGTTCATTTAAATATTCAGGATACCTCTGAGCTAAATCAGGCTCAACCAACCCTTCAATCACAATATATGGTATACCAAACCCCAGAGCTAATTTCTTAATTTTAAAATTTGCCAAGGTATTAATATTACTGCAAATAATTAAATCTGGTTTATGTTCAGCTTGGGCAAACAGTCGCTGTAATCCTAAAATATTATCCTCTATCATCCAAAGATGGTGAATACCTAACTCTTGTTCTTTGGCAATTACATCATTATCAACTGCTTCCGGTTGTAGTGATGTCACTCGATAACCTAATTTAGCTAACGCACACAATAAAGAGTGATTATATTGAGCAACTCCACCCAGACCTGGATCTGCTGTTGATAGTAAAATATGTTGATTCATATTGATTACCCCTGATTAACTTTTTTGACCTGTCATTAATGAGATGAATTATTAACCGATCGCCCCTTAATAGACCCGAAACCCCGCTGGTTGAGCGTAGTCGAAACCCAGCGTAGTCAACCGTCAACAGTCAACCGTCACCAATGGCACCCCATCCATCGGTAACTGTCCCACACTTTCCCCATCCTCCTGAGCTAAAACAATCCTCCCAGTTAACCGAGGTAACAAAGCCTCCCACTGCATCCGCGATAACTTACCAACGACCGAAATTTGTAACCCCTCCTCCTCTTCCTCACATAACTGCTCCGTGAAAGCTTGGGTCAAATGAGGCGGAAACTTACCAGCATTCACCAATAAAGTCATCTTTCCACAATCAGGATGATTTTCTAAACTAGTAATCACCCTTACCAACTCTTCATATATGCACTGTTCCGACTGCTCCGGGTCTGGGAAAATAATTAAATTAATATCTCGCAGTTTTAAACTAGAAATATCAGACTGAGAACTTACAAGTTTTTCTAATCTCCTTCCCATCTCCTCAAGCGGCGTAAAACTCGGAACCACCCGACTGAGATGATCTAAAGCCTCTTTTAATACAGCAACTTTCTCCAGACGTTCTGCTACCTGCGCTAAATACCAAAATACCCGCCAATGATTACAGCCTAAATTAATCGCCTTGGCAAAACATACCAGAGCGTTTTGGGTTTTCCCTTCACTGTCCCAAACTAACCCTGACCATAATTGCAAATAACCATCATCAGGATAAAACATTGCATATTGCACCACTCCCCCCTCCCCTAAACCCAAAAGAGTAGAAGATCCAGCAATTTTCTCATCAGCAGCAAACAATTCCTGAATATCTTCCCCAGTTAAACTAGTAAAAAATTGCGGCGCTGTCTCTCCTAAAGACTCAATGAATGTTTTTGCACCCGCAAACCGGGGGGGAATATCAACCACATCCAGCACAGATACCGGTTCATCTAACAAACTACCATCAACAGGAATACCCCACTGTCTACTGCGCTTCTCCTGCAACATCAAGCGGTGATAAATCGGATTTAACTGTTTAGCCGCATTTTCCGCCCCAAAAATCTGCCGGGCGTATTCCTGAGCATTTTTCCCCAGTCTCAATCTTTCCTGGGGATGATGATAAAGGTATTCTAAAGCTTGGCTATACTCTAACTCACTCTTAACAACCAAACCCGTATAGTTATCAATCACTAACTTTTTAATCCCCCCATAGGGAAATACCACCGGGGGAACACCCGCATACATCACTTCTTGTAAATTTAATTCCGCTGCTGCATAGGTATCTTCACACACCGGATAACCATAAATATCAAATTCCCCAATAGCTCCAGCAATATCCTCCACAAAACCACGAAAGTCAAACTTACCCAGAGAGTTTAATTCTAAAGCCTGTTGTTGCAGTAATGGCACATTACCACCACCACATAAAATAAACTTCACATTGGGAATATCAGCCTTAGCACTCATCGCAATATAACTAGGGTGCATCTTACTAAAAGATAACGCCCCCATGTAACCAACATTAAAAGTATCGTGGGGTTGGGGTTGAATATTCTTCACCCGCTCAAAATCCGCCGCATCATAAACCATCCCTACTTTTTTCTGTCTCATTCCTGCTGCTAATTGTCCCACCACCGGTAAATCATAGGAATGGGGATTGCAAGGAATAGCAAAATCAGCATAGTTAATTAAATCCCGGGTAATTACCTGGGGGGCGTTATCTCCTGAAACATGAAACCAGATAATTAACCGCGAGGGGGGTAATTCTGAATGCACAAATGCAAACATCTGGGGATTATTCCAGTAGTGAATATGCACTATATCTGCTTCGGCGATCAATTCATAACGTGCAATTTCATCTACCGGGTCAATAAATTCCATCCCCCCTAATTTTGCTAATTCTACCGCTTCCGGTTGGGCTGGTTTCAGCGAAATAACCTGATGTTGCACTTGTTGATCCAATTGCTGAGAATATTTAGATATAGCAATCATCGATCGCGCCGCACCACCAAGACATAAAAAATCAATAATATGTAAGATTTTCATTATATAGTCATCCTATTTGACTTGAGAAATTATCAGTGAGGAAAGGGAACAGGGAACAGGGAACAGAAATTGTTCATGAATCATTGAGGATTGCTATAGTTAATTGGGTTAATTGAGGTTGTTATTTTGTTGTTCTATTTTCCCCCCTCCCTGGTCAAAGTGCTAGGAGTGAGGATGTTTCCGATAAATTTTTAATGAAGAAAATAGCCCCGGAATAATTGGTAAATGGGCTTGGGTTTGGGTAGGATCATCGGGATATAACAAAGGTAAATCTATTACTTCGCAATTGTAACTATTTTCCATTAATTCTTCACAAGCTTTTCTAATACCTGGTTCTTTCCCGCCATGATGAAACAAAATTGATGAACTATTTTGCTCATCCAGGGGTGGTAAATAGTCATGAAAAATCATTAAGCCACCAAGAGCAAGTAAAGGATAATAGTTGATAATATCTTGTTTGACACCTTCATAAGAATGATCACCATCCACAAAAATATAAACTGGATAATTACCATCCTGCTCAAAAGTTTGTTGTAATTGACCCAGAGCTTCATGGGAAAACATCTTGAGATGTACAATCTCTGATGGTAAATTATCAAGTACAATTTTTAATTGGGGATGTAGTCCTGGGTCAATTGCCCAACCTTGTAATTTACTATGATTACGGGTTAAAGCATGATAATTGAGGAATAGAGAACTACCAGCAAAAGAACCTATTTCCACAAACCGCAGGGGAGAAGCAGTTACAGGTAAAAATTGACGCAGCCCATAATACAGTTGAAACCGTTCATTTTGAGACATTTGACTTTGAATACCCTGTTTTACAGGATCATCTTGGTGAAATTCTGCAATTAATTTAGGGTCAAATAGGGGATTCACAGCAAATTTATCAGCACAATCAAACCAAACCCCCGTATCATCTATTTGATGCAGATTAAATTTTAACTGACCCTCGGCTTCAAACTCATGTAACGCTTGACGACAACCTTCCCAATGACCATAATTATCTACTTGGACTAATCCATCATTAGAAATGCGATCGTATAGATGAGTCAAAATAGTTTTAGTAGACTCATACCAGTCACCATCCATATGTAAAAGTGCAATCATCCCTACCTGATCTCGCATTTTAGGTAAGGTATCTTGAAAATAACCTTTCACTAACAACACAAGATTACCAACCCCCAGTTTATTGCAGATTTCCTTAACGCTATCCTCCGGTGCGGCGCAAGTCCCCGTACCCCATCCGGTCATCTCTGCCAGGATACCATTAGATTTATCTTCCTGGGTGGGTGCTGGCATTCCATCAAAAGAGTCAAAAGCATAAACCCAACGTGGCTGTTTAGTATAACGTTTAATCACTGCAGCCACAAGAGCAGTAGAACCCCCCGCTGCGACTCCACACTCCACAAAGTTACCGGGGATGTTTTCTATACAAACTTTTTTGATCAGGGTAAACAGAGAATATAACCGCGCCTCACTCAACATCGTATAGGGTTTAATTAATCTATATATTTGTTGAAATTCTGAATCTTGAATCTCACCCACTTGAGGGTATTGATTTAATAATTGATTAAGAAAAACCTCCCCTAAATGATTTTCAGGAAAGTAACGTAATTCTTCATATAATGCTTGAATAGCAGTTGGGGCGCTACCAAATTGTAAAAAACATTTGGCGCGGAGAAAATCTAACCCCATAATTGGCTGTTTTAAAGCCTTAGCATCATTGAGAACCTTAAAAGCCGCTGCAATTTGATTAGTTTCTAACAGATGATTAGCTTGGGCAATAATAGGATGGGCTTGACTATCTAAACCCAGATTTGCGCTTAATTCTTTTTTTAGTCCTATCGCCTTAATATGGGATGGATGATGGTTAAGTAATATTTCTAAACTACCCAGAGCGGCGCTGACATTTCCCATTTTAGCTAAAGTAACAGCTTTACCGTAATTCATCGCCACAGGTACTTTAGCCCCAGAGTTAATTAAGTTTAAAGCATCTGTATGCTGATTGAGATTAATTTTTTCCACAATAGCTACTGGAGAAATGGGAGATATTACATTTAACTCAACTCCAGCAGAACTTTGACTAAAAATTGTCGCCTCAGTAAAATTATCAGCCCCACTATTCCTCTTGACTGCTACCGGATGTTGAAGAGGAAAACCCATAGCTTCCACCGCCATATTAGCCAGGGGACTATCAACCATAGTTGTATGAGTCCCAGATTCACCAAACCCAATATTAGTCACCAAATTCACATGGGGCAAAATACTTAAACCCCCATTCAACCACATACTATATAGCCAAATAACATCCCAAGTATTCAGAACACCATCATATACAGATTCAAATACCTTTGACCACCAACCAGCAGCTTGGTCATTTTCCAACACCTCAGACAACCAACCACTATCCCTTAACCCTGGCCATAGCGCCATACCATGATCATACTTCCTCCAAGCCCGCCGCCAACTAGCCCAGCCCCAAATATGACCATAACGGGAAAAATAATAACTATATTCTGTGCGGCGATCGCCTTGAAAGTTATTCCCAGAAATCATCATAATCCGTTCATCATCATGATATTTCTCCAATAACTCCTCACAGTAACGGAAAAACGTCGGATGAGGTAAACAGTCATCCTCTAAAATAATCGCCCTCTCCACCTGCTCAAACACCCAATCCAAACCACTGCTCACCCTCTCACGACAACCCAAATTCACCTCAGAGTAATTAGTTAAAACCTCACACTCCCAATCAACTTGATTAATAATTGCTCTAGCTTCCTGACATTTTTCCCCCTCCCCTGGTTTATCCCTTCTCGGTCCATCCGCAACAACCAACAACCTCGGCGGTTTAGCCTTCCGAATAGCTGCAAATACCTTTCCAGTCGTTTCAGGGCGGTTAAATATCAGTAACGCCACCGGCGTATTTAATCGCCAACTATCATCATATTCAGCAGTTTTCATCTCCATCGGTTTAGGGTTAGTAATTTGCATACAAGATACACCTAAACAAGACCTTTTATCACTCGGTAAAGAATTAGTTTCTAATATTGCAGTTGACTTAAAAAATACAGAAGTACAATTTTTATAAACATAACCCGGAATTAAACCCCAAAAATCAATCCTTTTATAACCTTGAGATAACAGTAAGCGTAATGATGAATCATAGTGATAAACATCTGTATTATCAAAAATAATCAAACCATCCTCTTTCACTTTGCTTAAACTATTTTCCAAGCACCTATTACGATTAATCCCATCCACAATAATCACATCAAAATATTCATCAGGATACGACAGAATAAAATCCGCGTATTTACCTTCATCGGACTCTAAATTTAACTTCACATTACCCGGCATTTGCTGATTGATTTCCTTAAACCAACCCCCATCACTTTCAACAGAAATTACCTCTTTAACCCTTCCTCCCCACCATAAACTTGAATGTCCCGACCCAAATTCAAATACTAAAAAATCACCCTTAACCTTATCCTCTATAAACTCTATCGCCGGGTAAGTGTACCACGGTATCGGCTGATTATCCCCATTAATAATCTGATTTTGGGAAACAGAATTTAACCATCCAGAAACCTTCAGATAGTTCAATTGATCATTAATATTAAAAGAATTATTCATATATAATAACAAACCCCTGATAATTAACTACAACTAACAATCTCCTGTGTTTGCCTTAACCAGAATTAAACTAGGGTAAAATCCCCTCCCCTACTCCTGACCACCCTCCTTCCCCATTCTCTGCTCCAAAGTCGCCAACCCAGAGCGATAACTTTCCCGCTCAGGATGCAACTCAACCAACCTTTTCATCAACTCCATAGCCCCCTGATTATCCCCCAGCTGTAACCGCAAATTAACCAACTTCTCCAAAGCCAAAATATTATTTGGTTCCCGCTGCAAAACCAACTCATAACCCCGCGCCTGATTTTCTAATTGACTGGTTGGTGACTGCACCACCGGTTGCTCCCGTTGCTTTTCCACCTCAGACAATATGCTTTTAATCCCACCAAACACAATAGAACCAAAAAACCCCCCCACCCCCACTACCGTCATAATTCGTGTTTTGAGCTTGACCTGCTGAGTCCGCTTCGCAAAATATTCTTTTTCAGAAATACTCATATTTAGTGTAGATGTAACATTTTTTATGGGAACAGGGAACAGGGAACAGGGAACAGAGAAGGGAAGAGCGGGAGCGCAAGAGCGTAGTCGAAACCCGGTGGTTGAGCGCACTCGAAACCCAAACCCCGGTGGTTGAGCGCACTCGAAACCCGAAACCCGGTGGTTGAGCGTAGTCGAAACCCCAAACCCCGGTGGTTGAGCGTAGTCAACAGTCAACAGTCAACAGTCAACAGTCAACGGTTCGACTCCGCTCACCGACCACCGTCAACCATCACCCCTTAATCCAAACCAGCAAAAGTATTACCTTGCCAAGCCCTAATAATATTAATCACATCACCATAACGATTACTATTCACACCAACATCAATAGCACGCGCCACCGCCGCCTCCAAAGTATTAGACAAAACTACAGAATCAGCGGTAACATTTGCCCCCAAAATTACCACCTGACCAGAACCTTCACCCACAGAGCCATAATTAATATTCACTTTCACCACACCACTCGGACCCACAACCCCTTGGGGAAACACCGTTTCCACCGCCAAAGTATTATTAAGTCCATTGGGTGAAATACTAGTTACCGCCACAGAAACCCGCGACTCAGCCAGAGCCGGTTTCCCCCAAATAAATGCCCCCGTAAATGACCCTGCAACTGTTAACAAAAATGCCACCACCGACACCCGCGATATGTGCATACAGTTGGCTTTCATCATTGGGACACTCTACTTATTGACCATCCCACTATTCGCCAACCCTCAGCCTCACATCCGGAGAAAACCAGATCGCATATTTAATCTCATCAGCAGTAGAATCATCTTACGTCCCCCTATGGCACATAGGGGGAAAGAATGCAGTTAGTTGACGATTCCTTCAACCGCCAATCAGGAGGAATCGCCGACTTTCCCTAACTAGTCCAAACTAGCAGCTTCCACAATCCCAATAATATCGCCGAAACGAGTTAGCGCTTTAGCCGCATCAATAGCCCGCGCCGTAGCTGCAGCCACTGATTGTACGGTTGTTGTTGGAGTATCACCGACATTCAGGGTCGCGGAACCTAACAACACATTGTCAGGGGCACCATTAGCAGTCACATAGCCAAGCTGTAAAGTCACCGTACCATCAACAATTGTATCTGCTAAAGGCATAACAACTTCTCCAGCGAAGGTGACAGTGTTACCATTACTTAAAATATTGGTCACCGCCACACTAGCACTGTTAGCAGTTTGAGCCTGTGCTGGTTGCGCAGCAATAAAAGAACCTGCAACCGCGCCCCCTGCTAACAGAGAAGCAATAGCCGCAGCTTTGGAGAGTTTTTTTGCGTTTGTATCCATGATTGAAACACCTGATATAAATATTGAGACCAAAGCTAGTAAATACTTACTAACTTAACTACACTGATTAAACACCCCACCAATGGAAACGGGGGTAATCTAGAACAATTCACTACTTGCGGATCATGTGTATTTAAATACACATGATTAAACCTACTGTTGCTAGTGTTGTAAATATAGTTTCAGCTTCACAAGTAGCATTTAAATTATATTGGTATGCAAGCCGATAACATACCTATATTTATACACTGTAATATATAACTAGATAGTTGTCAACTCCATAAATCCTTATTATTTGCATAGAATTTCACAGTAAAAATATTTAGGGTTAATAGTATAATATCAATACATTGATATTGCTTTCACAAACTTAAGGTAATTAGAGACGGTTGACGGTTCGACTTCGCTCACCGATCGCACAAAAAACAACAAAATCTAGTCCCCTCCCCTTACAAGGGGAGGGAGAGGGTGGGGTAAAAGAATATTCGATACAATAATCATGACTTGACAAACATCCTCTTAGGGAACACACCGAACACACCGGAACACACCGTAAAAAAGTATAATCCTATAATATAAATTAATATTCCTTGATATTCCTTTCACAAACTGATGCAAATTGTTGTATAAATATCAATAGGACGATCATCACCCTCAACCGCCCCCACAATTGACCTGTGATGAGGATGTTGATACCAGATCAACTACCAAAAAACCCCCACAGTACCCCTGGTCTCTAACTATGGGGGTGTAGTGCGCTGTCAGCTTTTAGACTCTTAATTCATTCCCCATCAACCGTCAACCCTCAACCGTCAACCCAGTCGGTTTTTAACCGACTTAAGCTTTTAGCCAGGGAATTCATTCCCTGGCCCCCTGTGGATAACCATCGATGATACCTCCCCTGTGGATAACCATCGATGATACCTCCCATCCCCACCTCTTACCTATTCGGTGTGTTCCCTTGATGCGTAAACAAGATGTTGGGATACTTATAACTTTGTGCCTATCCGCGATCCTACCAAACAAAGCGATCGCCCTTACACCACAACCAACCATACCTGGTAGTAATTATCATGACCCACAACCAACAGACCCCAACCTTGAGGAAACATATCTTACCCATTTCCCAGATGCCAATCATACCCCATCGGGAATTTTTCCTGTATCTTACCGTCTCATAGTTAATTTAAACTTCCCCAACCCCCCAGTTAACAATCCAAACCAAACCACACCCACACCCAAAACTAACCCACAACTATTACTAGTACAGAATAGAGAACAAAGACAAACTCAACTCCCCCCAGAACAGGATGACCCCAGATTACCCGTACCCATAGTTCCTGAAGAATTACCCCCTCTACCTATCCCAGAAACACCAGCACCCGAACCCACACCCACACCACCCACACCACCCACACCCCCCACACCAGAAGAAAACAGAAAACTGACCACAGCCTTAGTGCGTAACCTTTTAGAAAGTAGCGCCTCCAGATACCCATACCTAGTCAATACCAGTGATAAACTCGCCATTAACCCCCGCAACTTTCAACCTGCAAAATTTAGCTTCTATTCCAACATCAACTTCAACCTAGGTAAAATTCCCAAAGACGATACCCGGCGAGATTCCTTCATCCAATCAGCCAACATTTCCTCATATCCCCAAGAAAAACAACTTTACTGGGTCTTAGACAATAACCGAGTAGTCATAGAAACCCAAGGTAATCATTTCCATATCGGTTACCAAGGTTCAACCACACACCAAACCACCACACAAACCATCAAAGCTTCCACAACCTTTACAGGGACACAACTAGCTGTAGCTATTCCGATAAACTTTAAAAAGTTAGTAGGAGTCAATAAACTAGAAGAGGTCAACTTTACCGCTGGGGTTGCACAAATCACCCTACCCCCCGGAACCAACCCCGCCAATACCCCAGAGTTCAACCTCAATATCATCAGACCTAATGGTACTGTTACCCAAGAAAGATACTTACTAGATGCAGTTAAGACAGCTACCACCTATGAACCTTTAGGAGGGGGTTCTTTCTTTGAAAACTTAAAATTTGATAATGCTCCTCAATTCTTACAAGGATTCCCCACCATCAATTTAAGTCCCCTATTAAATAACGGTGTCACCTTAGAACCTGGCAGTATTGTCCCACGGGAAAACCTCATCGCTGCGGGTATCACCCCCGGAAATATTTTGACCGGACAAGGCTTTTCATTTCAACCCCAACTTACCTCTAAACCAGGAGTGAAAAATTTACGCCTAGGAGAAACAGACAATGATAGTTTAGTCGCCCTTCTGAGCAATCCTTTTTTAACACAACAAGAAAAAGACGTATATTATCTTAACTCCCTCATGTGGAATAACCTAGGTCAAAGCAGACCACAAGTTACCACATCCACCCAATCCCATGGGAGTGAATATTGGTCAAGATATACACTCACATCCTCCCACAACCGCACATCAATTGACTACGACCCAGAAAAAATTCAATTAAATTACAGCAATGTTTTTAGTAATCCCGGCCTATCCTTAACTAGCGACCCTTGGAAAAATACAGACCTCAATCAAACCATCAACTCCAGCATAGGCCTACTATCCGGGAGCCTATTTAGCCTCATTAATCCCCATAATTTAAACCAAAGTCTGGAGGAAGCAAAAAACAGATATCAAAACCTCCAACCCCTAGGGAGTCTGAATACCAAAGCTACCTCTGGACAAAGAAGACAAATGAATCAACGCCTAAATAGTACCCTAGGTTATGCCGACAGCAATACCAACCTCTCCCAAGTCTCAGGAAGTTACACCTTTACAGGAAACATCACCCCCAACAGTTCCTTATTATCCCAACTCAGAACCGGACTCTATAAAAGAACAGTCCAATTTACCGGTCAAATAGTCAACAATTGGAGTCCAGACCAGAGCTTTGTCATCGAGTCTGTGACCCCTTCCACCCTCAACCCCTTAGCCTACATAGGTATTAATATTAGCCCTCGTAATGTTGGTAATAATAATACTAATAATACTAATAATACTAATAGAACCATCGGTGTCAGCTTTATTCAAGCACAAAACAGTAACGGAGACAATTTATTTAATCAGTTTGAAGTATTCGATTCTAGTGAAATCCTCACTGCTGTTCCCATCCCCGGTGGGGGTAAAACCTTTGCTAGAGGGTCTGGACGCATGGTATTGAGTACCACTCAAGACAGAACAATTGAAACATACTCCTACATAGGAGATGTTTACCTCCCCACCCTGGAACTACTAATGGCTGGGACTGTAGATAAGATCAATTATGCTCTATCAACAGCAATGTGGTTTAATCTCTCCCCAGATTCCGCACCCATAGTCAACACTAACTTAACTAATTCCAATAGTACTGAGGAAACTTCTATGGGGGGTACATTCAAATTTGCTGCCAAAACAGATTTTACCAATGTAGCCTATGACCAAAACAACCAATGGCGGCGAATTATCAGCAACTCACCCTTTATTAACTTTAACTATAACACCAGTCCCAATATTTTAAACCTGTCAACCATTTCCCTAGGCAATGTATTTCAATACAACCAACGGGATTTTAACCTCGTCTTCTATCCCGTCTTAAGTTTTTCCCCTCCCATCCTCAACCCCGGTGTCAACAACGACAACCTAGGTACTCCAGTTAGTTTAGTATCCCTCAACTTCTCCCACAAAAGTAGTTTAAACATCAACGCTTCTGTATCCATGACCGACCAAACAATCTACAGAATGGAAGCCACATATAATGTATTCAGCAACGCCCAAAGTGGAACCCTAACTATGGGTGCTTCCTATCTCAACTCCCCCAACAACCGATACAGTAACTTAGGTCGTAATATTAATAGCGCCATAGAATTACCTGAAATAGATATTCAGTCCAGAAGTAGTTACCTAGGAATGATCGTGCGTTATCAAAGTCCTAACTCTAAAATAGCCATCGACTCTCGCATTCAAAACAGTGAAAGTGGTTGGCGAGGACAACTCAATCTGCAAGTTAAATTATAAAGTGTTGACTGTTGACGGTTGACTGTTGACGGTACCAAGGAGCGATGGTTATCCGCAGAGGAGCCAGGGAATGAATTCCCTGTCTGAAAGCTTAAGTCGGTTAAAAACCGACTGCTCCCTGCTCCCTGCTCCCTGTTCCCCGTTCCCTAAGATAAAAATTACCTGTTTAATACTTTCCAAACAACCTCTAAAGTATTTTAATCTAAAGTAAAAGTAAATGTTCCCTCTCCTGTTGGTAACGGAGGTTGGGGATCAACTAAATTACCATTAAATCTCACCCCTGATTGTAACCCCGTAGTCCCGGGTACATTCACCGACGGTTGGGTAATGGAGATATTTGGTCTTGTCACCCTGGGTAAACTAATGGTAGAGTTAGTGGTTACCGAGGGTCTACCCACAACGGGAGGGTTTACCGAACTACTGGGTACTGTCACCCTGGGTATATTAATTATCGGTCGAGTAGTCACATCAATTTCAGAAATATTCACAACATCCGTTGTAGTACGTTCACTGGGGATAGTCACAGAGGGGGGAGTAACTCGGCGGTTATTAATTGACGGTGAGGTAATATTGGGAACTCTGGGAACCGTCACATTAGGACGGGTGATTGTAGCTGGAACTGTTTGACCCTGAACCCCAGGAGAGATTAACACCCACAGCACCACAGTTAAAACTAAACCCTTCATGGTTTCCCCTCCTTAACACCGCTAATTCTTAAAACATCCCTCATGGTTGCACAGTAGTTTGGCAAACCCCAAATACCAGGATTAATCACATGATCATAACTAAAGTGACGATAGTTCATACAGAATCTATCCCAAGCCGCCATTTGAATGCGAAATAGTGCAATAATTAAGTTAGCTAAACCCAAAGATAGGGGAATGCGAAAATAAATTTTTTTCTGGAGATAGCCGCACACATCCGCCACCGCTTGGTTAGCTGTTAAAGCTGGCTGTCCTAAAACAAACTGACGGGGTTGATTTCCTTGGGGTGGGTAATCTATCAAATATTCTACCACAGTGGCAATATCTTGTCCATGGATAAAATGAAAACTGCCATCTACCTGCAAAAAGCGAATTAGGTTAATATATTTAGTGACTTCTGCAATCCCCCCTGTTAGATGGGAATAGGGCTTAGTCTCATCCCCACCCAAAACTAAGGTAGGGAAAACCTTAGTAATTTTCCCGGCGATTTCTAGCTGGGACATCTTTTGCAGACAATCATATTTAGAACGAATATAGTCAGTACCAATTTCCCCCGCTTCCGGGAGGGGTTGGTTATGGCGGTCTAACACACTAGCTGTGGAAAAATAAATCACCTGTTCACAGCGTTGGGGGTCGAGCATTTTGATTAACTCTAGGGTCTTAGAGACATTCACATCAAAGGTCTGGTCACCTCCCCAAGCGGTAGCGGTCAGGACTGCTGTATCAATTGTGGGTAACAAATCAGCCAATAAGTCAAGTTTTTGCATATCACCCTCAATCACATTGATACCCGATCGCACACCAGTATCAACTTGTAATTTTGCCCGGTTCCTCACCAGTAAATATAACTCGTGACTGGTATTTTCAATTAAAGCTTCTGTGATATAATGACCTATACAACCACTGGCACCAGTGACTAAAATCCGTTTTTTTTGCATATAATTTCTGGTAAATTTTCTTAATAAAAAGCGGCACTATGCCCACCCCCTCAACAGTCAACAGTCAACAGTCAACCGTCAACCGTCAACAGTCAACAGTCAACCGTCAACAGTTAACCTCCCTAAACTCCTACAGCTTTGAGTTGCTTTGCTGTTTCAAAGAAGAAAGCCACATTTTCCTCTGGTGTTTCTGGTAGCACACCATGACCGAGATTGAGGATATGACCCCAATTACCAGCTTTACGCACTGTATCAATAATGCGATCGCGGATGAAATCCTGAGAACCAAATAAAACACCGGGGTCAAGATTTCCCTGAACCTTGACCTGTTTACCCAATCTCGCCCGAGCTTCGGCCATATCCACAGCCCAATCTACGGTGACAATATCAGCACCTGATTTTGGCATTCTTTCCAACACCCCCGCACTACCGCTAACTAACAAAATTAACGGTGTATCAGGATGAGTTTGTTTAACTTGCTCAAACACCCGTTGCTGATAGGGCAGAGCAAAGGTATCATAATCTTGGGGACTGAGTTGACCCGCCCAAGAGTCAAACATCTGCACCACTTGAGCGCCGCAATCAATTTGATAGCGAGTGTAAACAGCGATCGCGTCGGCCAATTTAGCCAACAGCTGATGTAACATAGTCGGGTCTGAGAAGGCCATATTTTTAATTACGGAGTAGGTTTTAGAACCCTTACCCTCCACCGCATAAGCTGCTAAAGTCCACGGTGCGCCTACAAAGCCTAAAACCGTAGACTGATTACCCACTTCCTGACGTAAAGCCTGCAAGATAGTCTTAATAAAGGGTAGACATACTTCTGGTTCTAGGGGACGCAGCTGATCAATTTGCGCTTGGCTCCGTAGGGGGGAATGAATAATTGGACCCTTACCCTCTGCAATATCCATTTCAATACCTAAACCAGGTAAAGGGGTAACAATATCGGAAAATAAAATTACCCCATCTGGGCGGAATGCTTTCCAAGGTTGTAGGGAAACTTCGATCGCCACTTCGGGAATTTCCGAGCGATCGCGGAAAGAAGGATATTTTTCCCTTAAATCTCGATATGCTTTCATATATCGTCCTGCTTGTCGCATCATCCAGACGGGAGGACGATCTACTACTTCACCACGCGCAGCTCGGAGGAGATGAGGAGCCGTTAACGAAACACCCATTTAACACTTCTTCCTAAGTGATTATTTTTATGCCACTGTTTAGCTTATCATTCACTAGATAAGCTTTTTCCAGAGGGTGACCTCTCAGCATAACAGTTAATGCTGTACTTTCATCATTCAATCCATGTTGCATCTACCCCCCCACTCGAAAAATTTCTTAATACCCCCACTGGAAAGACGCAAGTTTTTTCTTCAGTTTACCTTGATCACTATCTGCGGATGGTTTGTAGCTACCATAGCCAGCATAGCTTTAGAAGGGATCATCCTGGGCAATTTAGCTGCTACCGATTCTTTCCCTTGGGTCAAAATACTCAGCACCATCATATTTGCAGTAGTTTTTGCCGCCAATCAAGCCCTTGTCCTAGGTAGCTATATTTCCGGTAGGCTATGGACAGTAGCTACCAGTGCAGGTTGGTTGATTGCCTACACCGCTGCCATGAACTGGGTAAGATATATTTTTCCTGAGTTTGCCATCACAGGACTTTTGTCAACAATTCTTTATATTTGCAGCGGAATCTGGCTAGGACTGTGCCAATGGTTAGTGTTGCGACGCTACGCCAAACCAGCCTGGTTATGGATTTTCCTGCCTTCTGTATGCTTTTTAGGTATCAGTCTTTTTACTGGGTTTCTTTCCCTGGTACGAAATTTGATGCCCCAAATACATCATACTCCTATATTGTATTGGAGTGAACAATCATTTACAGCTATCATTCTCGGAGTAATACCAGCACTTGGCTTATGTAGTTTAAAGAGAAACTCTCATCGCCCAACTAAAATTTCTAGCTCATCTTACCTGAGGAATAGCTAGTGAGTACTTGACCATAGGTTAAACATTAATGAATAAAGACCAAGTTTTAAACAAAATAGTCACACCGCCCATTGCTGAGGAACACCCCCAGGTTTTAGAATTGCATGGCGATCGCCGTCTAGATAAATACTTTTGGATGCGTGACCTAGACCACCCACAACTCATTCCCTATCTAGAAGCAGAAAACGCCTATACAGCAGCAATGATGCAGCATACAGAAGCGCTGCAAACCCAGCTTTACAATGAAATGCTCTCCCGCATTAAAGAAACAGATTTATCAGTTCCATCCCGAAAAGATGAATATTATTATTATTCTCGTACTGAAGCCGGTAAATCCTATCCCATTCATTGCCGGAAAAAAGGTAGTTTAGAAGCACCAGAAGAAATCATCTTAGATGAAAACGAATTAGCTCAGGGTCACGAATTTTTTGATTTAGGTGTATTTGCCATCAGCCCCAATCATCAAATATTAGCTTATTCCTTTGATACTACAGGTTCAGAGGAATATCTGTTGTGTTTCCTTGACCTCAACACACATCAGTTATATCCAGAAACCATTCCCAAAACTTATTTCTCCTTGGCCTGGAGTAACGATAATCAAACAGCATTTTACACTAGAATTGATGATGCTAATCGTCCCTACCAACTCCTAAAACATAAATTAGGAAATTGTCCGCAAGAAGATGTATTGATATATGAAGAAAAAGATGATATCTATCATTTACACGTTGAGAAAACCCGCAGCAAATCATATATATTCATGGTGATGCAAAGTAGCATCACCACAGAAGTTCACTATTTAGATGCTAATAATCCTTATGGTAATTTTCAGATCATTCGTCCCCGGACTACAGGAGTAGAATATAATGTAGACCATCATAATAATAACTTTTATATTGTCACCAACGACGCAGCCACTAATTTTAAATTAGTCAAAACACCTGTAGCTAAACCATCCCTAGAAAATTGGGAAACCATCATTCCCCACAGAGAAGATGTGCTATTATTAGGGGTCAGTCTGTTTGCCAATCACCTGGTAATTTATGAAAGAAAAGGCGGATTGCAAACTGCAAGGGTACAGAACCTATCTACAAGAGAGGAAAATAATATAATTTTCCCGGAACCAACCTATGAATTTTTTGAAGGTAGTAACCCAGAATTTAACACTCAAGTACTGCGGTTTAATTATACTTCTTTAATTACTCCCCAATCTGTTTTTGATTACAACATGGAAACAAATCAGCGGGAATTAAAAAAACAGACGGAAGTTTTGGGAGGATACAACCCCAGTCAATATGAAAGTCAATGGCTCATGGCCACGGCCACGGACGGGACAAAAGTCCCCATCTCCATTGTTTACAAACGGGGAACCAATAAAGATGGTAAAAACCCTTTGTTACTCACAGGATACGGTGCCTATGGTTCCTCTTACCCCCCATCATTTTCATCCACCAGACTAACACTATTAGAGCGGGGAGTAGTATTTGCCATTGCTCATATTCGTGGTGGTGAAGAAATGGGGCGCAAGTGGTATGAACAAGGCAAATTTTTACAAAAAAAGAACACCTTTACAGATTTTATTGCCTGTGCAGAGTATTTAATTAGTCAAGGTTGGACTACGTGCGATCGCCTAGCAATTACCGGGGGTAGTGCGGGGGGTTTATTGATGGGTGCAGTAATGAATATGCGTCCTGATTTGTTTAAAGTAGTTGTAGCTAACGTTCCCTTTGTGGATGTAGTCACCACAATTTTAGATACTTCCCTACCCCTATCAGCAATGGAATGGGAAGAATGGGGAAATCCCAACGACAAAGTTTATTATGACTACATGAAATCCTACTCCCCCTATGATAACGTCGCCGCCACAGATTACCCAGATACATTGATTACCGCCGGTTTAAATGATTCCCGGGTCAAATATTGGGAACCCGCCAAATGGACAGCCAAACTCCGGGAACTGAAAACAGATGATCATCTGCTGTTGCTCAAAACCAACATGGAGGCCGGACATGGCGGCCCTTCTGGACGTTATGAAAGCTTGCGAGAGCTAGCTTTTGAAGACGCTTTTATTTTGGATAGATTGGGTTTAGCATAAACTCATAGGGGCTTTTGAGTCGGTATACCAACAGCGCGGGGAAAACTAGCTGCGGTAGTTGCAACTTTCCGCAAATATAAGCAATGACGCATGCTGTTACTTAAAGGTGTGGTAAATTGATCAACTAATTCAATTACCCCACCTAATTGGCTAACAGCATTTTGCAAAGCTGTAGTTTCCTCTACTGTCCAATTACCACGATAAATTACAGCCAAACCACCCTGTTTAAGTAATGGTAGAGTATACTCCGCACAAACCGCCGCATTACCAACAGCCCTAATTAAAGCTACATCGTAGGTTTTGCGGTGCTGGGGATGATGACCTATTTCCTCCGCCCTCCCAACCACAGTTTTGCTATTGCTAAGAGTTAATTTAGTCAATACCTCGTCAATAAAATTAACTTTCTTCCTGGTTGAATCTACCAGAGTAATTTGACAATTAGGGAGAGCAATTGCTACGGGAACACCAGGAAAACCCGCACCTGTACCAATATCAATTACAGAAGCATTTTCTAAAACAGATGGAATCAATCGCCCTTGTGGTGCAATTCCTCGGAGTGAGTCCCACAGATGTTTTTCCCAAAATTCTTGTGGTTCGGTAATGCGGGTTAAGTTTAATTGCCGATTACCTTCTATAATTAATTCATACAACTGCTGAAATTTTTGTTGCTGCTCTTCCTGGGGTAGCCAATTCAGGGTATGCTGCCATATATGTGCCATTCCTGGCAATGAGTTAGTCATCAGTCATTATTTAACTGTTTTATACAGGTGTTTGGGTTTCTTTAATTTTCGCTTTGAGTATCTCCGGTTCTACTGACTGTAGTTCACCGTGGTTCAGTGTCCAACAACGATCAGCGATCGCCAGCATATCCCCAGCATCATGGGTGACAATCAACAGCATCCAATCTTCTTTGAGTTTCGCTAATAAATTAACTAATTGCTGACGCATTGACCAATCTAAACCTGCTGTGGGTTCATCCAATAATAATATATTGGGTTGACGAATCAATTGCACAGCCAAAGCCAAACGCCGCTGCTGTCCACCACTTAAAGCATGGGGTGCTGCACTAAGGGATAAATGCTCTAACCCCACGGCGCTTAATGCTTGTCTAACTCGCTGTGAACCTAATTCAGGATGTCCTAAACGCAATTCTTCTAAAATTGTACCACCGCAAAAGTGCCGCTCTGGGAACTGAAACACTAACCCAGCTAACTGTTGTAGCTGTTCGGGGATAAGTTCTTGTTCCCGCCAAAAAACTGACCCTGAAGTTGGTTCAGCTAGTCCAGATAAAATTTCTAGTAAAGTACTTTTACCCGAACCGCTAGGACCAATAATCATACCCAGCCGCTGGGGTGCTAATTCTAGATTAATCGATTTCAGAATCGCCACCGGGCTGGCTGTAGGATGATAACTGAGATTTCTAATATAGAGCATTTGTCAGGACTAATAAAAAGTTGGCGAATCACTTGTGATGATAATTTTCCATAGCTTAACCGCTCTTCTCCTTTTCTAGACTCTGACAGACTTCACCTGCAAAAAAGACAAGGGACAACGGGAACCAGCCATGACAACCACAGTCTACCTTTGTACAATATTGAGGTTGAAGTGCGATAAGAATTATAGTTAATTTTCTCGGGATTTTAAGTATTACTGGCCACGATGTTAACAATATTTATTTTTTCAGGGTGACCATGAATAAACGCCTTTCTCAACTCACCAAGTTAGCTCAGACAACCTTTACAGCAGTCATAGCACTTAATTTATGGGTTAATCCCTCTTTAGCCGGAGACCCATTCCGAACCAATGAACCTCGTAATATTGGAGACAATACAGAAGCCGCTTTTCAGGCAATTTTCCAAAAAGGTGATTATCTAGCCGCCCAAAGTTACCTGGAAAAAGCAATATCCAGCGAACCCAACGAACCTTTAGCTTACGCCATGAAGGCCTCTTTAGCCTACGCCAATAAAGATTTAGCCAAACTGGAGACCTATAGCCAGAAAACCCTAGAAGCCGCAGAAAAACTGATTGCTACAGACGAATTACGTGGGAATATATACACCGCTGTGGGACACTTTTTTCAAGGAGCAACAATTATTACCCGTGAAGGTACCCTCAGAGGTGCGCCACAAGCTTTAACTCGCCTGCGTCAAGTATATCAATATTTAGACAGGGCAGAGGCGATCGCCCCTCAAGATCCAGAACTGAATTTACTTAAAGGCTATATGGACTTGATGCTAGCTGTAAATTTACCCTTCGCCAATCCCGATGATGCAATTGCTAGATTAAAGGTCAATGCTGGACCTAAATACCTAGCGGATAGAGGTATAGCCGTTGCTTATCGGGACTTAAAACAGTATTCCCAGGCTTTAGAATATGTCAACAGTGCTTTAAAAACTACATCTGAACATCCAGAATTGTATTATCTCAAAGCTCAAATCCTCAGAGAACAAGGACAACAACTTAAAAGTCAGTCAATCATCCAAGAAGCTGTAGTTAACTTCGACAAAGCCTTGGCTAAAAGATCCCAACTTCCAGCGGATTTGGTCAAACAAATAGAGCGGGAACGTAATAACACCTTTAACACCCTGAATAGTTGGAATAATTAACTGAAAATGCGGAATAATCATATACAGGCGCGATTCGTCGCGTCTCCCCATTCCCTAAAAAGTAACCTAAATATTCCCCCGCGATGCAAATTCAGTTCCGTGAAATTAACCCTTTTGATGTGTGGATTTGGTTAAAGTTCAGTACAATTCCATCTGAAGGTGAAAAGCAATACGTAGAAGAAGTTTTTAACTCTTGGTTCTATCTGGGAAAATTAGGCGCATTTAATGCCGAAAATCTCCAAGTTCAAGAAACAGGACTGGAAATCAGCTATATGAATTATGACTCCCAAGGGTATGATAAAAGCTTATTGGCACTCATGCACAATATGGGCGAGTTTGAGTATGAAGGACAATGGGCCCGTTGTTGGTTTGACATGGGAACCGCAGATGCGATCGCTCTTGACATTTTAATCAATGCTCTCAAACAGTTAAATGAGGAATATGTGACCATAGAAGATTTATATATTGGTGGTGAAAATGAGGATTGGCCTGTGGAGGAGAGTGATAACCCCAATCATTTCATGTATGATAATTAACTCTATCACCTGAACTTGTCCAGATTCCCGGAGATTCTCAAATCAGTAAACTAGGCAAAATTCCAGTATTCAGTTTGATTAGCTGCAGGATTTATCCGGGATGGCGGACGTATTTTTGTTTGTAACAGCGTAGCATGGCTTAAGCTATAGGGGTTTGACAATGTTTATTCGTACCTATCTTTCTTTGACTTAATCACTTTAATCACATCATCATGTTGTTGACCTTCGATGATGTCTTTTAAATGTATTTTTCCTTCAATATATTGAATATGGATGCGCCATCCTGATATTTTATCGATGTCTGCTCTATATATGGCTTGTTTAATACCTGTTACTTTATGGAGTCGGGTTTTAGGAAAGTTTCTGGTTCTATGACACTCATTATCCTGCAATTCCGCCAAAGCTTCCAGAAAATCAAGTTTCAAATCTTGTGGTAAAATCTTAATTGCTTCATGGATGACACCATACTCATCTAAAAGGGGCTTAATTTTTACCATTAGCAAGTAGGAACCTCAATCTCTTGATTCTCTACAGTGAAATCTTGATAAAGAGTTTCTGCAACTGAATTATATGCTTTTGCTGCATCTTCAGCCTTAACTGCTCTAAATAAAGTGATTACAGTTCTGTCAAAAATAGGATCATCATCAATCGTGAGAATAATTCTCAGATTTTCATTAATCCTCAGAGAATAGATAGAAGAATCATAATTTTCCTTGAGTCTGATATTTATTAACTGTGCGCTATGTTTGTAAAACAGATTTTTGTCTATTGAGAGCAACTCAACATAGCTATTCAATTTTTTAATAATCTTAAATTTTTCTGTATTACTAAATTGCTCTAAATCCTGCTCAAAATCCCTTGTAGATTCAATCAGCACATCCATAGCAATAGCTCCTGGGATTAAATCACCTTACTTCAAACTTAACCTAAAGATGGAAAAATTGCAGCGAATAGGGAATAGGGAACTTGGTGTCTACTCCATTAGGATAAAAAAGGCTTAATCACTGAGCATACAGAACCAAAAACCCTATGAAACACAAAAAAAACTCAAAATACTAATCCCCAACCTCTGGTGAGAAGCCAGGGAAATGGGTTTTAACAGCTATCCTATAAAGGACGGTAAACCCGATAGTTGATGTCAGGGAAAATATTATCCATTAATTCCACCTTTTCTAACCAACCACTATCAACCTTACCAATTTTCACATCTTCATAGAGCTTATTAAAACGCATCAAGTGCGATCGCGTTCTGCGTACAGCATAAGGTACCATAGTTCCTGTCCGCATAATAAAAGCCCAGTCAGAAGACTGTGCTAGTAAAAGTTCCCGCGCAGCTTGGTTGAGAGCCTTTTCCTGCAATTGGTCTTCAGCTTCCAAGCGGGATATTTCAATCATGCGTTCCGTTGCTTTGTGTAAATGTGGATAAATCCAAGCATTTGTTTCATTTAACCAATACTCATGAAAACCCTTATAACCCCAACTAGACTGGGAAGGACGACAAACCTGCTGAGTGGGTTCTGCGCGTAAATAGTCAGCTAGATGAGTCATTTTATAAGTTTCTTGATCATACCATGACTTGCGGAACAGGTAATCAATAAACCAGGGACCCTCATACCACCAGTGGCCAAATAACTCTGCATCATAGGGCGAAACGATAATTGGCGGACGACCCATGATACCGTGTAAATGCTCAGATTGCCGCTCACGATTATACATGAAATTCGCAGCGTGTTCTGCCGCTTTTTCCCTTGCCCAATAAGGATCATAAAGTGCCTTGTCGGAAAGTCCTAAACCCCGCCCGGTGATCTTATGATACTTAATGCCGGTATTTTTGCGTTGACCATTGGGCATAATATAGGGCTTAATGTACTCATATTCAGCTTCCCAGCCCAAATCCTTGTAAAATTCCCGATATTCTGCTGCACCCGGATAACCCACCTCAGATGACCATACCTGCTGAGAAGATTCATGGTCTCGACCAAAAGCCGCCACACCAGTTTCTGTAAAAATTGGCGCATAAGTACCAAAGCGGGGACGGGGACGGGCGTATAAAATCCCATGTCCATCCGTGAGGAAATAGCGTAAACCAGCATCCGCCAGCATTCGCTCCACACCTTCATAGTAAGCGCATTCTGGTAACCAAATACCTCTGGGGGATTGGCCAAAGGTTTGCTCATAGTGTTCACAAGCTACTTGAATTTGCGCCCACACCGCTTGGGGGTACATTTTCATTAGTGGTAGATAGCCATGGGTAGCACCACAAGTAATAATTTCTAAGTTATTAGTATCTTGGAATTGCTTAAATGCTGTTACCAAATCACCCTTGTACTTTTCCCATACCTGACGCGCTTCGTTAAACTCAGTGGCGTAGTGTTCAGCTAGGTAACGAAGATGGCCATTATTGATATTATGCTCCGCTTCTAGTTCTGTCAGTTCTTCTAATTTGGCTAAGTGTGCGTCATAGCGTTCTTGCAGTAGGGGGTCACGCAGCATGGACACCAGAGGCGGCGTCATACTCATGGTAATTTTAAAGTCGATACCGTCTCTCTTTAAGCCCTCAAATACTTTTAATAAAGGAATGTATGTTTCGGTGATGGCTTCATAAAGCCATTCTTCTTCTAATACATAGTCACTTTCTGGGTGACGAACGAAGGGTAGATGCGCGTGAAGTACGAGGGCGACGTAGCCGATAGCCATAGTTATTTAAGGGTATTACTGTAAGTTGAAGGAGGAGGGATGAGGGAAATTAACAATATTTTAGGACTTTATGGGATCGTGAGTTGAGTTTTCTGTTTACCTTTACCTTTCACAATATTTGCTCACGGCTAATGATAAAAAACCCTAGTTCTAGAGATGGAGGTAATTTTCCCCCATGCTTCCCAGGTATCTAACTCTTTTGTAAATTCTATTGACTTTTTATAAAGTATTCGTTACACTTGTTTACATAAGTTAGCAAATACCTCAAACCATTTTAAGTAAATCAGTATCAATCAAGTTGCTTTGGACTTGAGCTAAAATTTCGCTTCTTAGTATTGTTGTATCTAAATCGTCATTCTTACTTCTGTGAATCAGAAACCTCAGTTGCCAAGCTGAGGTTTTTTGTTGCTTACTGAGCGTGAATTTAGATTTTGTTGATATTTTGGCATTTTCTTGCGGCTAAATCACGCAGCGATCGCTACATTAGAAAATACATGACGAGATTTATTGATAGGTGACTCACACAAAACCATGAGTGAAAATGTAACGATTTTTCAAAATCCTTTACTTAAAGGTTCTGGCTTACCCCCCTTTCAGGACATTCAACCAGAGCAAGTAATACCAGCCTTCGGGCAGCTACTCGCGGAACTTGACCAGAAGCTAACTATTTTAGAAACTAATATCGAACTTACTTGGAAAGGCATAGTAGAACCACTAGAAAAGCTCACAGAACAGCTCAACTGGACTTGGGGCATAGTTGGCCATTTAATGGGTGTCAAAAATAGCCCTGAACTAAGGACAGCATATGAAAGCGTACAACCACAAGTAGTACAGTTTCTTAACAAGCTTGGTCAAAGCCAATCAATTTACAATGGTCTCAAGGCACTGCGCGCCAGTGAGAACTGGGCTACCTTAGAATCAGCCCAACAGCGAATTGTAGAAGCCGCCATCAGAGATGCCGAACTTTCCGGTGTGGGCTTACAACCAGAAGCGAGAGAGCGTTTCAACACCATCCAAATGGAGTTAGCAGAACTAGCTACCAAATTCTCAAACCATGTCCTAGATGCGACTAAAGCCTTTAGCTTAACCCTGACTAAAAAAGCAGAAATTGACGGCTTACCCGATAGCTTATTGAGTTTAGCAGCACAGGCTGCCCGTGATGCGGGAGATGAAAACGCCACCCCAGAAAATGGCCCTTGGCGGATTACTTTAGACTTTCCCAGCTATGGGCCATTCATGCAGCACAGCACCCGCCGAGATTTACGGGAAAAACTCTATAAAGCTTATATAACTCGTGCTTCATCCGGAGAGTTAAATAATCAGGCACTAATTGAGCGTACCTTGGAGTTGCGCCAAGAATTAGCCACATTACTAGGCTTTGAAAATTATGCTGAGTTGAGTTTAGCCAGTAAAATGGCTCCCAATGTGACAGCAGTTGAGTCACTATTAGAAGAACTACGTCAAGCCAGTTATGATGCAGCCGTTAAAGACTTAGAAGAACTCAAAGCCTTTGCTTCCTCTAAGAAAGCAGCGGAAGCCGATAATTTACAACACTGGGATACCAGCTTTTGGGCCGAACGTCAACGGGAAGAAAAATTTGCCTTCACCGCCGAAGAATTACGTCCTTATTTTCCCCTTCCCCAAGTCTTAGATGGGTTATTTGGACTGGTGAAGCGGTTGTTTGGTGTGACCGTCACTCCCGCCGATGGTCAAGCCCCAGTCTGGCATGAGAATGTACGTTATTTCCAAATTGCTGATGAAAGTGGTAGTCCCCTAGCTTACTTCTACCTAGACCCCTACAGCCGCCCGGCAGAAAAACGCGGTGGTGCTTGGATGGATGTATGTATTAATCGCAGCAAAATAACTGAGAATGGTGTGACATCGATTCGTTTACCTGTCGCCTATTTGGTATGTAACCAAACTCCTCCTGTGGATGGTAAGCCTAGTTTGATGACTTTCTATGAAGTAGAAACTTTATTTCACGAATTTGGCCATGGCTTGCAGCATATGCTCACCAAAGTAGACTATACTGGGGCCGCGGGTATTAATAATGTAGAATGGGATGCTGTGGAACTACCCAGTCAGTTCATGGAAAACTGGTGCTATGAGCGACCCACCTTGTTTGGTATGGCACAGCATTATCAAACTGGTGCAGCCCTACCAGAGCATTATTACCAAAAACTCCTAGCGGCACGTAACTATATGAGTGGTAGTGTGATGTTGCGGCAAATCCACTTTAGCAGTGTCGATTTAGAACTACACTATCGTTATCGGCCTGGTAGTGGGGAAACAGCCGCAGATGTGCGTCATCGCATTGCCAAAACTACTACAGTTTTATCACCACTACCAGAAGATGCTTTTTTATGTGCCTTCGGACACATTTTTGCTGGGGGTTATGCCGCAGGTTATTACAGTTATAAGTGGGCTGAGGTATTGAGTGCTGACGCATTTGCCGCTTTTGAAGAAGCTGGTTTAGAGGATGAACAGGCGATAAAAGCCACAGGGAGACGTTACCGTGATACGGTACTGGCTCTGGGTGGTAGTCAACATCCTATGAAGGTGTTTGAATCTTTCCGAGGTCGTCAACCCAGTACAGCGTCTTTACTCAAGCATACTGGTTTATTACCAGATGCAGCTTAGTGACATCCCGGCAGTTCTTCTCATCTACAAGGCTGTGTTAGCCGATGGCATAACATACCCCCAATACCTGAATTGAGTTAAAAAATGGTAGGTAAATTCTGATCACAAATCCAGATATAGCAATCCTAAATGATTCATGAACAGTTTCTGTTCCCTGTTCGGTGTGTTCCCTTTCCTCACTGATAATTTCTCAACTCAAATAGGATGACTATAGTTATATGAAAATTATTGGCAATACTTAAGTATTGCCAATAGTTGAGAAATATTAACATAGATTATTAAAAAAAATAACTAAGATTATAGTTTATAAACTTTATTACGCTAAATTAAAACTATACCCAGCCTAGTATAAATTTATGTAAATCAGAGCCAAAAAACTCAAGATTAATTAACTATCTGTCACTTTTTCCAGTGACAATGGTCATTAATTAAAAGTTTGTACCGACTTACTGACTAGGTTGTTTGTGCTGAAGTCGAGATGTTCAACTCAGCCAACTAATAAGAGTAAACACCAAAGGAACTTTAACGGCGAGAAGTAACAATGATTGCAAGAATTTTACTAGCAGTTTCTGGCTTAGGCCACGCAGAAGAAATGCTGAAAGTCTTAAAAGAGATGCCCTCAATTAAATCTGCCAAAGTGACGGTTCTCCATGTTGTACCTGCCCAAAGTACTGCGGCTGCTATGACAGATAAATGGGAAGAGGGCGGTAAAATCTTAGCTAGTGCTATTCAATCTCTGAATTTAGACCCTAGTCAGGTGTCTTCCATTCTGCGACAAGGTGACCCCAAAGACCTGGTTTGTCAGGTAGCAGATGAAATTGATGCTGACTTGATTATTATGGGTTCACGGGGACTGAAACGCCTACAATCCATTTTATCTAATTCAGTTAGTCAGTATGTTTTCCAGCTATCTTCTCGCCCTATGTTGCTGGTCAAAGACGACATTTATGTGAAGAGAATTAAGCGCGTTATGGTGGCCATGGATAACTCCGAGCCAGCCAAAAAATGCTTAAGTTTGGCGCTATTTTTGTTACGAGATATCCCCGGTAGTCAGTTAATTTTAACCAATATTACTACAGATTTACGTACAAAACAATCTCAGGTCACTGAAATTACCCCAGATAAAAATTCCAATTTGGCATGGGCGGTGGCTGAAGCGCAAAAGTACGGTGTACAAACTCGTTGTTTCACTAGTAGCGGTAAACCAGGTGAAGAAATTTGCCGCATAGCAGAAGAGTTAAATATAGATTTATTATTGCTCGGTTCTCCAGACCGCCGCCCATCTGTGGCTAAGAGTTTTGTGGATATAGACAGACTCATCGGTGCTTCTTTGTCTGACTATGTTCGAGTTAATGCAACTTGTCCTGTGTTGTTGGCTCGGACTGTCGCCTAACATCAGGTCAATAAAGAACCCCCGCACCTGTGGTGTTGGGGTTCTTGGTCTTATGCACAAATATCAAGAATCTTTTCCACCTTCACGGCTAGCAGTTTGGATGTAAAGAATTATTAAAAACACTGCGGGCACTAGAACGAACAGAATGCTCGCTACGAACCCTAGGTCATTCACTTGCATAGCAAGAAAGCCTCTCTTTAATTTTAGTTTTTAGTGAACAATTTTAGAATAGCATTATCGATGCCAGTGTTACCTCAAATTTTTTTGACGTCGCGTTGGTCTGAAAATTTAAATGTTAAGGTTTGGTGACTACACTCACTGGTCCATTGACTAGGGTTTGACAGGCCAGGCGGTAATTATCAGGTTTTTTCTGAAATTTGCGGTTCTCTACATCTGTGCGGGGGGAAAGATTTTCTATTCCTTCGACTATCTCCACAATGCAGGTGCCACACTGACCATTGCCGCCGCAATTGGTCATTTTACCAATAAATTTATATATGTCAATGCCATTTTGCATGGCTTTGAGCCGAAGATTAGCCCCATCCGCTGCTATTACTTCTTGGTTTTCTTTGACAAATTTGATGTTACCCATGGCTTATTTATACCTTTTTGACTGTAGGCGTTTTTTAATAAAGCTGATTTTGGCATAGAGCGCCCACACTATCTTACTTAATTTCTGGCCAAATATTACAAAATACTAAGGGATATCAAGTTTAGAAAAGAAAAAACTGCCAAATAAATAGGACAGGTAGGATACCTGTCCCAAAAATTGGTCATAGGTTGGCTTACCTGAAACCAACAGCTGCTTGCCATACAAACGCCAGCAACAAGAAAAAGACGGGAATAATGGGGAGAACATCTACCAAAGGATCGAAAATTTGGTAAGCTTCAGGCAATTTGGCTAATAACAATGCTGCTTCCATGTTTGTTTAAATCCACCTATCTAACACAGACTTCATAATTGAAGTGTATCTTAACATGGTTTGGGGATGGGGTATTTAATATTTTTAGATAGCAAAATTCTTTCCTGGGTTCCCATTCCCCATTTTCTCCCTAGTTAAGCCATTGTGCGAATTCCCTGGCAAAGCGATCGCTTAATATTGCTTCACGAATCTTCTGGGTAAAGCGAATTAACTCCGTAATGTTGTGAATACTCAACAACGTGTAGCCTAATATTTCCTGCGATCGCACTAAATGAGAGATGTAAGCACGGCTAAAATTTTGACAAGCATAACAAGAGCAAGTTTCATCTAATGGTGCATAATCTTCACGAAACTTAGCATTCTTTAAATTCCAGCGTTCCCCTTGCACAATTGCTGTACCGTGTCGCGCCCAACGGGTAGGAATCACACAATCAAATAAATCTACACCAGAAGCGATGGCAATAGCCATTTCCCGATAAGTACCCACACCCATCAAATAACGAGGCTTTTCCGGTGGTAATAGTGGCGCTGTAGTGCGCACAATATCAGCCATGAGTTCTGGTGGTTCTCCCACACTCACACCACCAATAGCGTATCCTGGCAAATCCAACTCAGCTAAAGCCTCAGCCGCTTGGACGCGTAAATCCAGATACACCCCACCTTGGACGATACCAAACAAAGCTTGATCACTGCGTTGATGAAAAGAAATACAGCGTTCTAGCCAACGATAAGTCCTCTGAGTCGCCGCTTGTACATCTTGGCGGGTAGCTGGATAAGGGGGACATTCATCAAAAGCCATGATCACATCAGCCCCTAGAGTATTTTGGATCTCTATAGAGCGTTCCGGTGTTAAATGAATAATTTGCCCATCATGAGGTGAGCGAAAAGTTACACCATCTTCAGAAATTTTCCGCATTTCGCTCAAGCTGAATACTTGAAACCCACCGGAATCTGTGAGCATTGGTCCATTCCAGCCCATAAATTTGTGTAACCCACCACCTCCAGCTACAATTCTCTCCCCTGGTTGCAGATGGAGATGATAAGTATTAGAAAGTATCATCTGCGCCCCAGTACTCATTAACTGTTCTGGGGTGACAGTTTTGACATTTGCCAGAGTCCCCACTGGCATAAATCTTGGGGTTTCCACAGATCCATGAGGGGTCATAAACACCCCAGCCCTGGCTTTTGTCTGGCTACATTTAGCCAGGGATTGAAAAGAAAAATTTTGACTCAAAGTAAAAGTAATGCTATTGCGCTAAATGTATAAACAAAAAACCGAAATCCTGGCAATTGATTCTTCATGAACACTTAAGCACTCACAAATAAACCATTACCAATTTTTTGAGTATATGCTAATCAAAAGGAGTCGGAACCATCATCGTCAATTTCCGCATCCCATTTAGCAGAGAAAACCTGCTCCATCATCGCTTCTATGGCCTTGAAATTCAAGTTACGTTCTTTTCGCTCTTGTAAAGGAGTCGAAAGTGGAATCAGCCGTAAACACATATGTTCTTGGAACAAATCAAAGTAAGTTTGTTGTTGCGGGGACTGTTTAAGTTCCAGGTAATCAAAGCTATCAAGATTTAAGTAAAGCGCACAGTTAGCAACGACTGTAGACCTTTGGGGATTAACAAAAACTTCCATCACATCTCCCTCACCCTCGCTCTGTAAGCCTTCTTGGGTGTAGATATAGCGGACTCGCCCTAAATCAGACAGCAATCGTCGCATATCAAGCTTATTTACAATTATTCCCGTATTAACAATACACGGAGCTGGTATCCTGGTGTGCGGTAGATGGTGACTCATAGGAAAATAGGAGATAAGCAAAGGTCAGGTATAAAAAAGCGAAACTGTGACTTTAACAGCTTGTGGCCTGCTTTTGAAAACGTCTAAATTAAGTCTAAGGTAATTTATTAATTGCAGAATGCAAAATTCAATTATTTGTTTTACTAATTGAAGTTGCTCATGTCACCGGTATTCCCTCACGGTCAAAATTTAAAAAAATATACAAAACTTACACGTAATTTTAATTATCAAAATGTATCAACTATTATTGATGTTATGGTGATAATATCTTCTAGATTTGGTGTAGGCTGTTAAAGCGCCTTAGTTTTGGCATGAGAATATGACCAGACAACGTACCTCAATCTCACTTTTCAGCGGTATAGCTGGTTTAGATTCAGGATTGCATAAGGCAGGTTTTGATCCGATTTTTTGTGCTGAAATTGACCAAAACGCACAGGCGACTCTTAAACTGTGGCTGTCAGAACAAGGGATAGAAAGTGTTGTTGCTTCCGATGTGACCCAAATTAACCCACACAATTTGAGAAGGGATTTGGAGTTAATGCCGGGTGAACTCGATCTCTTGGCTGGAGGATCTCCATGTCAATCGTTCTCTCTTATTGGGAGGCGTGGCTCATTAATTGATGAAAGAGGGTTGTTGCTGTTCCAAATGGTGAGATATGCAGAAGCCTTTATGCCCAAAGTGGTGCTTATTGAGCAAGTGAAAGGGCTGAAAAGCGCTCCGTGCCTTAAGAATAAAAAAGGTGGCGTATTAGAAAATCTTATTCGTAATTTTCAAGAGCTTGGATATACAGTTAGTTATGAAGTGCTCAGATCTGCTGATTTCGGCGTTCCACAAATCCGTGATCGATTGTTTTTAGTTGCATCTTTGGAAGGAAAATTTTTCTTTCCTCAGCCTACCTATTTTCGAGCTACAAGCACAGAAGTACCTGGTACATTTTTTGATAAGCTACTGAATCCTTATAAGACTGTTTATGATGCAATACACGATTTGCCTGAACCCGTCCTGAAAGGGCAGAGGGAAAATATATCTAATCACATTGATATTACACCTAACAGAGACAGAGAACGAATTAATGGTGTTCCAGAAGGTCAATGCCTTGCCCGTCAGCTACATTTGCCCCTTGAACAGAGACAACGATTAAACCCGGAAAAGGATACCACCAAGTTTAGAAGATTAGCATGGCACGAACCAAGCTTGACCCTACGAGGTGGAGAAGTTTTTTACCATCCCTCTGAAAACCGTTACTTAACACCGCGTGAATGCCTAAGACTTCATAGTTTTAGCGACGCTCATGTGCTTGTTGGCCCAATACGAGGACGCACTGGTAGCGTCAAAACATTAGATCAGCACAGATTAGTTGCTAATGCAGTTCCTCCTTTACTAGCAGAGGTTTTGGGAAAAAGTATTGTTACTCAGTTTTTTTCAAGATAAACGTAAAACACAAAACTTTGTCTTACAGCCTGACTATTGCTGCCAAATTTCGCCTTAAAATGGACTTAAGCAACTCTTTTTTGTGGGGCAGCGCTTTTGGTAACAAAATATCAACAGCCGCATTATTTTTAGTAAAACTAATTCCTGAATAGTTGCAATAAACTTGCTTGATTTTAATTATTGGTTTGTTTGACCCTAATGAATCGTAAGTCATAGAAATAAAATTGATATTTTCTTGGCTAGCAGTTTCTATTTCTCCTACGGATAATTGGGTTGTTTTTTCAATGTTGCTTAAAAGCTCATCTTGTACAACCCAAAAAGTTTCCCCTCCCCAAGCCTCTGCCAAAGCTGACTTTGCAAATAATTGTGTTGCCATTCTTCCCCAAACCTGCCGCTTGTTAATACCAGGACTTATCGGATCATTGCCGATCATTGCGGCAGTGAAAGCAGATGCAATGTCAGTACCTTTTTCTGTGTTAGAGCCACTGGTACTTGCGGTCATGACTTCAAAAATAATCGGGTGCGAAAGGTCAGGGCTAATATCAAATCTGATCTTAGAACCTGGTATTCTATGACATACACCACTCCGCCTAGCACTTTTTATAATCTCTCTTTTGTCTTGTTCTTCTTGGATTTGGTGCTGAATATAGAATTCTTCTTCGCTTAAATCTCTGATAATCGGGGCAACAATGAAGTCAAAGTGATAGTCAACTTGGCTGTTGGTATCATTATCACCATACTGTAAATAAACTTCTGGCCATATACCAATTTCCTGATCTTTAGGAAGATTCGCAAGGTTTAGAACTTCTCGTTCATGTGGTTGAAGTCCACGATTTACTTCAGGGATTGCTGGAGCAATGTTTTTAAATCCAAGTAATCGTCTTGGGCAAACAACCCAGGTTTCTTGTGTACAGTTTTGCAAAGGAGACTCATCCGCCGTATATTGAATTGAGCAAACAGCGGGAATAACACTTTTTAAGTCTCCATTAAAATAATCACGTAAGGGGTGATTATCACTAAGTTTTATTTTAGTTTGGTTTCTGTTGCCTCCACCATCGCACTGGCTTTCTGTAAAGGGGCAGATAGCTTCATAGAAGATTGTTTTGTCCTCAACAGTAGCAATTGGCTTGCCAAAGATTTCAAAAATTCTGGGCATGAACAGTGATAGTGGAAGGTTATTGTACTCTGTTCTAAATTAAACCAGACTTAGAGGATGTTTGATAAGTTTTCAACAGGTAATTTTTATCTTAGGGAACAGGGAACATGGAACATGGAACACACCCAACACACCGAAACAATCAAATCCAGTCACCTTTGGAAATGTTTCCATTCGATTGATGTCCCCAGCCATTGGGGACTCTTCTCTTACATTTTAAACACATACCCTGTAAGAAGTCTAGAGGCACTTTCCGATAGCGATAGCGTGGCGTTAGCGATGGTTCAGAAAAAGCGATCGCCCTGGACTTTAGCATACTAACAAAACCCCTGAAACCCTTATACAACAAGCAACCGAGGTTAATCGGCACTCGCTAGATTGACGATGTCAAAACATTAGAATCACTATTTCAGCTTTTTTGATTGAACTTCGGTAATAGTTAACTGGTGCATTAAAACAGTATTTAGGCGATATCAAAATGTATCAACCTCAGTGGTGGAAAAGATTATTCTTTCATGTATTTGCCAGTATTACTTTTTATACTGCTATTCCTCTACCTTATGTCAATGGGCTAGACTTCCGCAGAGCAGCGTATTTTGCCCCCCTGGTAGGGGTGATGATTGGCGGTATTTTAGGGCTATGTGATACCGCGATGAATTATCTGGGGATACCATTGCTAACTCGTAGCGCTTTAGTAGTGGTTATCTGGATTGCTATAACTGGAGGATTGCACTTAGATGGGGCTATGGATACTGCTGATGGTTTAGCGGTGGCTAACCCGGAAAAACGCTTAGAGGTGATGACAGACAGCGCTACAGGGGCTTTTGGGGCTATGGCAGCTATGGCAGTAATATTACTCAAAACCACAGCTTTAACGGATATTTTAGACCACCGTTGCCTACTGCTGATGGCAGCTTGTGGATGGGGACGCTGGGGACAACAACTCGCCATCGCCCGGTATCCTTACCTCAAACCCACTGGTAAAGGCGCATTTCACAAACAAGCCATTCGTTCATATCCCGATTTATTACCAGGACTGTTTTTACTCTTGAGCTTGAGTGTGTTAATGACGTTATTCCATAGCCAGTATCTATTTTTTGCCCTCAGTATGAGCGGGGTGGGAAGTGCGATCGCTCTCCTGACCGGTTTATGGTTCCATTATCAATTAGGCGGACACACAGGAGATACTTATGGCGCGGTAGTTGAGTGGACAGAAGCCTTATTTCTCTGTGTTCTCACCATTTTTTAAGATTTTTTAATTACTTCACCGCTTGCAGTTTTGTTACCTTCAGTTCAAAAAGTCCCACCCCAGTTTCCCCAAAGGAGCGGACGCGGATAATATACTTTCCTGTTTCCTGAATGCGGGTAAACAGTAAGGAATTGGTAGTACCATCAGGTCCATCATCATTTTCCGCCACTGTGGCTCCATTAGGTCCCAAGAGTGTAATGACGGTATCAAAACTCTCAGAATTCAAATCAATCACTAGCTTATCACCCTTATTCAGGTTGACTATATAATCCCGGCCAAAGCCACCTTGTCCCGTGGGGATATCTTTTTCTGAAAGGGTATCGGACAGTTCAGTACTGGGAGTTATAGGAATAGGATTATACAATCCGTTTTGAGCATATCCCACAGTTGTATTTATGCCCATGACCAACAAGGTGGTAGGAATCATCATTAGTTCTCTTAAACCCACCAGAAAAGCTTTACTAATCATTAGTGTTCTCACAAAACAGGTCGCCACATTTAGGATAGATGGATGAAAGTAACTTTACCTATCAACTTTGAGGTATTTGTCTTTGACCGCAGTAGTAACAGCGGCTAAACCTAAGACAGGAATACCATCCTGATTGAGTGTTTGCACAGCAGACCTGAGGGTGGCACCAGTGGTATAAATATCGTCAACTAACAATATGGGGACATTTATACGACGACTGTGTAATTCTCTCCCAACGCTAAATGCTGACGCTAAGTTACTTTCTCGTTGCGATGCTGATAACCCAAATTGTGCCTCAGTTTCCTGCACTCTTTTTAAACCATTGGCTAGCAATTTTAACCCAGTTGTTTGACAGAAACTTTCAGCTATGAGTGCAGCTTGGTTATAACCGCGTTTTTTTTGCTTATTGGGATGGAGTGGTATGGGGACGACTACAGGGCGTGGTTTACTTTTCGATACATTTGATAACAACCATGCTTCCCCTAACCATTGACCTAACGGACGGGCAATTTGGGGTTGATTTTCATATTTCATCACCGCGATCGCCCGTTTGACAATACCGCCATAGACTCCCCAACCAAATACAGGTATTGCTTGTTGCCATAAAGCAGCAGGATCCCCGTGCTGGCAGTTTTTAAGTTGCTTAATACAATAGGGGCAAAATTCTCCAGATGTCGTTCTTTGGCATAAAAGACAACTTGATTGGAGAAACAGGTTGAGAAAGTTGTTAAAATTTTGCTTCCAGGTTGGCATTTCCAGAATGGGAGAACTTAGACTTTGATATGGTTAACTTTTACAGACAAAGTATAATTTTACTTGTAAAATTTATTTCATGGCATTTTATGCTTGAGGAGTTATAACCAGTGTGGCATCACTTAACACTAGGAAAGTGACCAGTCCATGTCCACAAGACTGATAACTTGAGTAGGAACATATTATTTGACGCTCCCAAAACTTACACAATCCTCTCACGAATTCAGCTACGTGAGTAAGGTCTGTAATGTTTAAGCTTGAAAAACCCTGCCAAGGTTGCCAGTAGCACTATATACTGTCTACCAGGACTGTAGATATCACTATTATCAGGCATTTTTTAGCCATTCACTAAACCATGAAACTTGAGGATATATATCAATTCTTTGAGGATCCTCCGCCAGCTTATCTCTGTCAGGAACTAGCAGTTTGTTACATTTTGTACGTTTTAATACAACATGAATCCTATGGCACTGAATTGATCCAGCGACTAGAAACTGAATACCCAGACTATCGACTTTCGGATACCGTACTTTATAGTGCGATCAAATTTCTCGAAGACGAAAAGGCTATTACTGGGTATTGGAAGAAACTCGACGGGCGAGGAAGGCCCAGAAGGATGTACGAACTTTCTCCACAATGGCAAGAACAGTCGCAAAAGTTGGCCCATCTTTGGCAAGATTACATAAAGGAAAGGAAAAATTCATGAATATTTGCTCATAAATTCAGTCTCATCCTATGAAAACAATAATAATTTTAGTTATGAATAATGCAATTGTGCCATCTACGCTCTTGCTCACTTTGTTGTTATCCGTGGGTCTATTTTTCTTTATTCGGGCCTCAACCAAAGACCGCACAACAAAAGCAGAACTTGTATCTGAACAAGACGAAGCTGCTTTAATGCCGAAAGTTAAGGAGTATTTTCGCCAGCGTTCTTACCAAGTAGTCGCCATAGATAGAGAAAAGAATCAAGTGATTTTCGAAGGTTTTGTTCAACCCAGCTTATTTTTAGCCCTGTTTTTAACGCTGTTAGCATCTGCTGGTATGGCTTGTCTAGCATTGGTTTTGTCGCTACTTTTTCCGAACTTTGGCAATTGGTTTCTGGGATTGCTACTATTGTCACCTTTAAGCGGTGTATTTTATTGGCAAAAAGCTGGAAGAATTGAGAAGGTATCCTTGCGCATAGAAGAAGCAACCCAGGATAAACTAGGGTTTATAAGTAAACTAACTATAATTGCCCATCGAGATGAACTCATGGAGTTCCAGAGGGCTTTACAGTTAGAATCCGCTGATTGATCACAGCAAGTAGGAAAACCTAACCGGGATATACTTCCCTACGAAATTGGAGCGCAGGGAAAGGATTATATCCGGTTACAGAGCCTCTTCGGCAATCCATTGCAGGAGAAGGCGACTCAAGTCTCAGGGGATGTGTTTTGCTCTATCTCACTCTCCTGTAGAGCATTTGAATAGAAACAAACCTATACAAACCAATGTTTGAGCCGAAGTTAATTTCTCCATACAGTCGAATTAACTGGACTCCATATCGATGTACTAGCAACTTAGTCAGAAACTAAAAAAAAACGAAAATTTTTCATAAACTGAACCACTTTACCAGTTAAATGATTGACGTAACTCACATTCCAAATCTAAAGACAACCATGAAGAATTCAGCGGCTAGCCACAGCCGCTGGCTCCACACCTGTCGGAGATTCTAATGACCGCAGGCTGGGAAACAAGAAATGGTTTTCTTCTACGTATTGAGCACCAAACAGCCCCTTCTCTGCCCAGAAATAACGGTCTGTGGTATGCTCATTTCGCTTGACAAGTAGCAATGCGGGTGGGGCAATGCCTTCAGCTTGAATAAATTTTCTTGCTGCTGTGACAGGTTTTTCTTCGCCACTTTCAATGCTATATTGAGGCACGTGTTCTAGAATCCGTCGTCCTTCTTGACGACGACGACTTTTCCGCTTCCGTCTTCTAGCCAAAGTATTTTCCTCCTCTTTCAAGCTATAGATTGTAGTTATAGCTACAAAATCAGTGGCAATTATATAAGTTCTAGTTTAAAATATCAAGAGTTTTTAAAGTTTCGATACACAGAAGTAAAACATGAAATTTGTAAAGCATATAATTCCCTGGTGCAACCCCTCACCCAAAAGATTTAGTTAAGCTTTATTTAAAGAGGGATAAAAAATAAAGCAATGCTTTTCTATCTTCCCTGAAATTCTGTAATCCTGAGCAAAAGCTAAAAAAATGTTAATGTCTGCCAGTTCAGATTTTGTTGCTCTATGCCGAGAGCAAATAGCACTGCTAGCCGAAGGGCTGGGAGCATCATTATGTGTTGTTTATCTAACAGAAGAACTGGTAGATGCTCCTGCTGGTAAAGCGAAACTCATTCCTGTGGTGGTTTACCCGGAGACTGCAGTATTACCTCGAGGGAAAGAAATGACGGGAGCAAGACTTGGCGATGTTTTGGTCAGACATGACCAACAGGGTAAGTTATTGCCAGAGGGTACAGGATCAAGGATTTCATTAGACGAGACAAGGAAAGCAGATGCACAAAAAGCAAATTTACACGAGGAATCTCGACTCAGTGAACACCAAATTGTCCTACCTCTGATTCATCAAGGTGTGATGATGGGTCTATTGATTACAGGTAGAGAAGATAGGGACTGGAATCAACACGAACAAAGCGAAATTGAAAAAATCCTGCAAACCATAGCCATCGCGTGTTTCCTAGACCAACGTCGAGCCTGGTTACAGCATCAGCTACATCAACAACAAATTCTGCAAGCACAGCAGCGAGATTTGCTTGATAACCTACTACACCAGTTTCGTAACCCATTGACCGCCTTGCGCACCTTCGGCAAACTGCTATTAAAACGCCTGCGTCCAGGTGATCCCAACCGAGACGTAGGAACTAATATTGTCAGGGAAAGCGATCGCCTCGAAGAATTACTGCGACAGTTCGAGCAAGTAATTGATTGGTCAGAGGGTAATTTCGCCCCCTTGTCATTGCCTGAAAACGAAGTATTTGTGGAAGCAACTGTCGAAAAACAACCCAAACCCGTACTCTTATTGCCAGGAATAGGAGAGAAAAACATTGATTGCTTTGTAGTTGACTTATTAACACCATTATTGGTATCAGCTCAAGCAATAGCACAGGAGCGTCATCTAGAACTCATAACCGAAATTCCCGCCCACTTGCCCCCGGTAAAGGCTAACGTCAAAGCATTACCAGAAGTATTCAGCAATATTATTGATAATGCTCTAAAATACACTCCTCATGGTGGCAAAATAGTCATTCAATTAGGGCAAGAAAAACCTAATTTTCAGGGAATCGCTATTAGTAATACCGGCGCAGGAATTCCACCACAAGACCTAGCCCATTTGGGAGAACGCCATTATCGGGGAGTGCAAGCCCAAAGTGAAATTCCTGGTAGTGGTTTGGGACTAGCGATCGCCAAACAATTAATAGAACAAATGGAGGGCGAAATGGAAATTTTCAGCCCTGCAATTAACTCGAGTCTGGTTTCACCCCATACACCGGGCACTACATTTATAATTTGGTTACCAATCACTAATCGCCAATGATTATCTCACCGATTAATGCCCTAAATTTCAGTTTTTCTCCTAGGTATTCAGACAATTTGCGTCATTAAAAGTTCCTGAAATGTTGATTTTTAATCCTGACAATATTAACTATCATTTGTTCTTTAGGGAATAGGGAATAGGGAATTGGTGTTTACTTCATGAGCCTGAAAAAGGCTTTATAGCAGCTAAAAATAAAGCGATCGCCTGCCATATATATTTGCACTGGCTATCGCTCATGGGAAATAATTAAACTCACAGATCAAATATAGTCAATCTGATTACAGGTTTATGACTAAATTAGAATTAAGTCGCAGCGTCAAATCTTGTTCGGGTCTTAAAACGAATGCTTCAACTTGTTGTTTCCGTAGCAATACACTAGCTAAAGCACCAGCAGCAGCACCCCCGATAGGTTCTAAAACTTCAACTCTGCGGTTTCCTGTAATTAGTGAAATTGCAGTAGCTGCACCAGCCCCAATAGCAGCATCTGTTAATACTTTACTGCTATCATTTTTACTAATTGTTTCAGTTCTGGTAATTATCTGAGAGGAAGCATTAATTAATTGCTTAGGACGGCCATCAGTAAAGACTAACTCCCTGGCCACGAACCTCACACCCCTAATATTGTCATTGTTTCTGCTTCTGTTATCGAAATATACGGGTTCTAGCTGTCCTACAACTTCAGTGTTTCTGGGAATTAAGATATTTCTGCGATTATCGATGATGTCATTTGATATTTTCAATGTCAGGTTCAATATTTCCCCACGAACCACAACAACTCTTTCTTTTTCGTGTGTGACAGGAAGACTCACGTTAGCGTTACCTGGAATTGTTACCGTTCTGGTTTGCCCAATAGTATACTGGGCATTAGCAGGAGTAAAGGCCATCATCGGAGTAACAGTACTAGTAATTGCCATTGCTACGAGTGCAGCGGTGTGATATTTCCATTGGTGAAGAGTATTCATAATATGCTTGTGCTTAATGTGTGTGCTGTATGATCTGACGGGCTATTGATTATGATTGTTTCTGGTTGTGTTTTAATGTGACTATAGTTATATATTCAAACAAAAAAAACTTAAGCCAGAAGTTTTTCATATTGTTGCAGCTAGCACTTTTGATACTAGGGACAGGTGAAAATGATGCTATGGCAATAGATAACTCACCAATTGCAGCACTCTTCAAGTAAATAGAATACACATCCTCATATGATCAATCTTGTGCAGTGGCGAGGAAAGTCCCCCCTTGCATAGCGCAGATGAAATGCTTGTAAATATGCATCTGACATTCTTGCTCACCAGATAAAAAAGATTGATTAAGATTTGGTAAAGGAAAATGTTCAAACCATATCAATACAACTCCCACAAGCAGGATGATTTTCTTTTAGGTAAAATTAGCAAAATAATTTGCCTAATATGAAAAATTGCGTCATCATATTGTTAAGTTTAGTAAAATTACGGACTTAAATACTACAATAGTAAGAAGCACATAGCTAAACTATCAAATAGTGCATCTGTACTGCCAAATAGGAAAACACTTAGATGTGGTGCTGTAGCCTCAATGATTCCAGTACAACTTATCCTCAAAAACTTTCTCAGTTACCGTGATGCAAGTTTAGATTTTAGCGGTTTGCATACGGCTTGTATTTGTGGTTCTAATGGTGCCGGTAAGTCTTCTCTGTTAGAAGCAATCACATGGGCAATTTGGGGTGAAAGCCGCGCTGGTGTTGAAGATGATGTGATTCATTCAGGGGCGAAAGAAGTTCGGGTGGATTATATTTTTCAATGTAACCAGCAAAAATATCGGGTGATTCGCACAAGAGTTAGGGGTGCTAGTGGTGTCCTAGAATTTCAAATTGAAACAACTTCTGGGTTTCGCGCCCTAACTGGTAAAGGTGTCAGAGCAACCCAGGACTTGATTTTACAACACATCAAGCTTGATTATGATACGTTTATTAATTCTGCCTACCTGCGTCAAGGTCGTGCTGATGAATTTATGATCAAGCGTCCCAGTGAACGCAAGGAAATTTTAGCAGAGTTATTAAAACTCAATCAATATGATCAACTCGAAGAAAGAGCAAAAGATGCATCTCGCCAGTTTAAAGGTAGGGCTGAGGAGTTAGAGCGTACTCTGGAGTCAAGTCAAATTCAGCTGCAACAACGGGAAGTAACCGCAGCCCAAAAAGCAGAATTGGAAACGCAACTCAACCAACTGCAACAGGTTCAGGCCTTTGAGAAGATTCAATTACAAAGTTTGCAACTTGTCCAGCATCAGCGCCAAAATTGGGAGCAACAACTTAATTTTTATAGGCAACAACAGCAAAATTTAACTCAAGATAGCGATCGACTGCAACAGGAACAATCAGCAATTCAAACTCAGCTATCAGATTTAGAAGCAATATTAAATCAGGAACCTGAAATACATAACGGCTTTAGGCACTATCAAAATCTGGAGTTGCAAGAAGAAGCCTTAGCAACTAAGTTTCAAGAATACACCCGTGCAACGGCACTGCTGCAACAAAAGCAACAGCAACTAACTAGCCAAATTCACGAACTAGAAAGGGAACTACAACAAGTTGAAGGACAATTAGTAGCCTTAGAACCCCAAGAGCGAGAAATTCAGGAAACTCTTCATAAATCTGCTGAAGTAGAAGCTGCTTTAGCACAACTGATATCCGCCCGTCGGCGTTTAACTCAATTAGATCAACTGCAAATGCAAGTTTCTCCTTTGTTACAACAACGGCAAAACCTGCAAACTCAACTGGATAAAGTTCATGCGGGGGTTGTAGCACGTCTAGAACAGTTACAAGCTAGAGAAAACCAACTAAAAAGCTCCTCACAACGTCAACAGCAACTACAACAAGCGGCCAGAGACTTAGAAACCCAGATTTCCCAAATGGAGAAAGATAAAGTTTACCTGCAACGAGTACAGGAAAAAGGACAGGAAAGACGGCACTTTATGGAACGTCTACAAGCTCAAGAACGGGAATATGAAAGATTATTGGGGGAGTTGGAGCAAAAATTGCAAATGCTCCGCACCCCTGATGCAATTTGTCCCTTGTGTGAGCGTCCTTTAGATGAACATCACTGGAATCGTGTCGTAGATAAAACTAAAGATGACTACAAGGATACTGAAGACCAGTTGTGGGTATTCCGGGAACAAAAGGCAGTATCAGATCGAGAAATTCAACTACTCAGACAGGAATATCGGGAAATACATCATAAATTGTCCCCTTATGATAATCTACGAGAACAAAGAGGTCAGTTAGCTGCACAACTGCAATCTATTAAGGACACTGAGCAAGAATTACAACAATTAGCTACTGAAAGGCGGCATTTAGAGCGATCGCTGGAAGTGGGTGATTACGCCCCAGATCAACAGGCGGAACTGCGACAATTAGATGAATATTTACAACAACTGAATTATAATGAGCAAGACCACGCTCTGGCTCGCAGTGAAGTAGAGCGGTGGCGGTGGGCAGAAATTAAACAAGGGCAAATTAAAGACGCAGCCAAGCGACAGGCGCAAATAGCCGCCCGCAAACCAGAATTACAAGGGAATATTGCCCAATTACAAACTAAAATCCAGCAGGATAAAACTGATTCTGACTGTGCGAAACAAATTTCTCAACTTGAGCGTCAGATTGCCGAAATCGGTTACAGTTCAGAGCAACATAACAGCCTGCGCCAAGCTTTACGCCAAGCTCAATCTTGGCAATTGCGTTATCAGCAACTTTTATCAGCCCAGCAGCAGCATCCCCAACTCCAGCAACGATGGCAGGATTTAGACGCTTCTAGGAGGGAAAGATTGCAAGAACGGGAAAAACTCCTGACCCAAATTGCAAATATTACCGAACAGTTAGAGCAATCAGCCAATCCCACGGAGCAAATCAACGCTTTAGAGCAGAAAATTCACACACGCCGACGAGAGCTTGATGATTATATATCACATCTGGGGCGTTTAGAACAGGTGATGTTACAATTGGCAAACCTGCAAACCCAGTATGAGGAACAACAGCAGGAATTACAAACTTGTAAGCAGCAACAACGAGTTTATCAGGAATTGGCGCAAGCATTTGGTAAAAATGGTATCCAAGCAATGATGATTGAGAACGTCTTACCTCAACTGGAAGCTGAGACCAATCAACTGTTATCGCGGTTGAGTGCTAATCAATTGCACGTACAATTTATTACTCAAAAAGCTGGGCGGAGTAGTAACGCCAAGAAGAAAAGCGCCAAGCTGATTGATACCTTAGATATTTTAATAGCCGATTCCAGGGGAACACGAGCCTATGAGACTTACTCCGGTGGCGAAGCGTTTAGAATTAACTTTGCTATCCGTTTAGCCCTAGCAAAATTACTGGCACAGAGGGCTGGTGCAGCGTTGCAATTATTAATTATAGATGAAGGCTTTGGTACACAGGATGCCGAAGGATGCGATCGCCTAATTGCCTCCATTAATACTATCGCCTCTGATTTTGCCTGTATCCTCACAGTTACCCATATGCCCCATCTTAAAGAAGCTTTTCAAGCCCGCATTGAGGTGAATAAAACTCAGCAAGGTTCCCAGGTAAGCTTATCAATTTAACTCTGAAAAAGTTCTGCCCACACCCCTGTGCCTAAAGTACGAGAAACCTAACTACGTTGCTGTTTCTGCCGCGGTTTTCAGCATTTTCATGATAAATTAATCAATTCGTTCCGTATTACCTATTCTTACCCAACCTTCCTGTTGGCTTTGAGTGCGAATTTTTTGCCATCTTTTATCCTGGCTTTCTTCCAAGATAATCAGTTCTTCATTCACCCCCACCCCAGCCACACGGGGAGCATCCAACGTTGGTTCAGCTCGCACACTTAAGCCTTCAGTCCATATCACACGGCCTCGGTAAGCCCCCGGTGGTAATGTTTCCGTGGGAGTTTCCGGGGGAGTTTCCGGGGGAGTTGGTTCAGGGGTGGATATAATATTTACCTCAGTTGTTTGAGGAGCTTCTTGTGGTAAAGACGTACCGTCATTTGCAAAAATAGGTTTAGGCGGGGAGATTAAATTTCGATTAATGAAATAAAATGCAACGGTAACACCGCTACCGATTAAAATAGCGATCGCCATGACAAAGCCGAGTATCAACTTAAGTAAATTAGAAAGCATCCTTATCACCTCATCACCAGTAATCAATAGTCAATAGTCATTTAAGATTAAATACCGACTATTGACTAATTATCATAGCTGTCGCCGAATGTGTGAACCCGGCTTACTATTCGCGGTAGCGTCTCGAAGACAAAGTATCACTCAAAGGATTGTGTTTCGAGGCTAAACGAGCCCTCCCAGATGCAGCCCATTCTTGTAATTGTTGAATTTGCTCCACAGCCGTTCGCGCCAGGGGTATAATCTGGCTCGCAGCTTCCAGAATATCATCAGTAGTAAAATCGCGGTTTTGACTAAATCCAATGTGCATGGCTTCAATCAAAGTTTGCTCAATTTCGGCTCCTGAAAAATCCGGCGTTTCATAAGCTAATCTCTCCACATCGTAACCTTTGATTTTATGGGGGCGCAGTCGGGATAAATGAACGTTAAAAATTGCTTTTCTTTCATCTTGAGTAGGTAAACCCACAAAGAAAATTTCATCAAATCGCCCTTTACGCAACATTTCCGGGGGTAGGGCTTGGATATCATTAGCAGTGGAAACAACAAACACAGGCGAAGTTTTTTCAGCTAACCAGGTAATAAAAGTACCAAACACACGGCTAGTAGTACCTGCATCACCTTTACTACCCAGTCCGGAAAAAGCCTTATCAATCTCATCAATCCACAATACACAGGGGGCGAGGGCTTCTGCTACCTGAATCATTTGGCGAGTCCGTGATTCTGACTCACCCACTAAACCACCAAATAAGCGTCCTACATCTAAACGTAACAGGGGTAAATGCCAGTGATGGGCGATCGCTTTTGCTGTTAAAGATTTACCTGTTCCTTGAATACCTAACAACATTAAACCACGAGGGTGGGGTAATCCGTACTGTCGCGCCTTATCAGTAAACGAGCCACCCCGACGCAGTAACCAATCTTTGAGGTTATCTAGTCCCCCTATATCAGAAATTTGCTCAGTGGCTGGGTAAAAGTCCAGGATTTGGGTTTGGCGGATAGTTTGGCGCTTTTCCTCTAAAACTAAGTCTACATCCTCTGGTTGTAATTCTCCATGGGATGCGATGGCTCGCGCCAAAACCCGCCGTATCCGTTCCATGGACAGACCTTGACAGGAACGCACCAAGTCATCGATAACTTTCACCGATAGGGAATTATTACCAGTGCTTTGTACTAACCTTTCCACCTCAGCTTTAATTTCCGGCGCTGCGGGTAAAGGAAACTCCACCACCGTGAGAACTTCGGTTAAATCGTCAGGAATAGCAACCCGCGGCGACAGCAATACCAGATTTTTCGGTTGGGACTTCAGGAGTTTAGCTAAGTTGCGAAGTTTGCGGGCGATCGCCACATCATCTAAAAATCGATGATAATCACGTAAAATCAAGACAGCAGGGGCAGAAGCTGGCAACTTTTCCACAAATTCCAAAGCTTGCAACGGGTTACGCTTGCCAAACCCTGTATCATTGGGGTTTCCCTGGTAGCCATCCACAAAATCCCAGGTGTATACAGGACGGTTTCCTTGGTTTGCAGCTTCTTCCCGGATTGCGGCTTCTACCCGTTCCTCTTCATAAGTGGGGATATAAATCAAAGGGTAGCGGGCGCGTAGCAACAATTTAAATTCTTCACGAAAGTTCATAATTTTTCAAAACTTAAAAATATTTATTTAAAAAACCCGGCTCTCAGAAACCGGGTGTATTGATCAATGGTTAAACTAATAAATCCCTTTTCAGGCTGATCACAAGCACTACAACTTAAAACATTTACTCACCCCGGAAGTTGCTTTTTTAACGCCTCCAAAGAAGCCCAACGACTATCAACGGGCTTGTCTGAACTATCAACCTTAGCAGTCAAAATACCCGGACAATTGAGGTTACAAAGCTGGCGCTGAGGCAATTCCAAGCACATCTGCTCATATAACCACTCACTCGGATAAAAATAACCATCAGGTGAGAGGGTTTCCAGCAAATCTTCCATCACTACTTCCCTCTCTAAAGGTATATCCTGTATTTGATTAGCAGCTTCATCTAACCAAATAACTTCTTTGGTATTCACTATTAAACGATGGTTATATTGCTGCAAACAGCGGTTACAAGTACAAGTAACAATTGTTTCTGCTTTCCCAGATACTTCTAGGTAATTGCCATGATGCTCTATCCGCAACCGACCACGAACCGGTGTTAAGCTTTCCAGACCAGGGAGAAACTCTTTAACTTCGATTTCCTCTCTCCGCTCCGGGGCTTTGGTAAGTTGGGGAATAAAAATTGCGTCCATAGGATTTCGATATAATCACGAACAGTTATATTTTGCTGTCACAAAAACCATAAAGCCGTCCTAGAAGGACGGGGTTTTTAACCCAAATTTCTCATAACTCTGTTTTAGCTTTTGAACAGAAGAGAAATTTTGTATTGACAAGGTTTTTATGATATAATCCGGTTTAAACCGGATTATTCAACTGTCGGCGCTGGACAGACCACCAAATGACGGTGCGGCTCTCGTCCACGGCTAAAAGTTTGCAAATCTGCAAATTCTTGGAAGAAAGAATGGATTTGTCGCCTTTCAGCAGCACTGAGAGACTTTATTTCTACTTCCCTACCAGAAGCGCGTACCTCCTCCGCTGCTGCTTCTGCCAAAGCGCGAATTTCCCCTTGTCTTTTGAGGCGGTACCCATTCAGATCAATGGTATAAGAGGCTTGTGACCCTGGGGGCTGGTTGAGGTTTAGCACCGAGTTGGCTAAATACTGAATCGCATCTAGCACTGAACCGTTAGCGCCAATTAAAACTTGGATTTGTTTCTGGGTCAGGTTAGTTTCATCAATAGTCAACCAGTAGCTATCTGTTTCTGGGAAATTGTCAAATTGAGAGGGGTCAGTTTCTAAATTCCCTTGAATCTCCGCAGGTGTTCCTGTTAGTCGCAGCAGGGTTTTTAACCACTGCTGCCCTCTGTGCATCCCACTGTCAAGCATCATCAACCTGTAGTCTTTTTCTTAGAACTTTTGGGCTCAAATGGTAAACTTCTCTGTTCTGCTGCGGCTTCTTTCTCTTGGGTGGCTACAATTTGTTGTAGTCCCTCCGGTAGAGGTTCACGGGAGAGAATATAAGTTTGGGCAGTTTGGAAAATATTACCAATCACCATATACATTAATACCCCAGCTGGTAGGGGGAAGAACAAAAACATTCCAGAAAATATAACTGGTGTGATTTTGTTAACTGTATCTTGTTGGGGGTTACCACCACCAGAATTCTGCCCGGAAATCATTTGGCTGACATAAAGGCTGATGCCGAAAAATACGATCATCGAGACAATATCCCAGTGGACTTTACCATCAGGATCTATAGCACCAACTCTACCCAAAGCTTCTATAAACAAAAATCCTTTTTCTGCTGCTAGTCCAGGAATTGAGCCTTGAATGGTCACGTCTCCTGGTTCCAAGGCTTCTATATTGCCCTGGGCATCTATTTTGACCCTCTCTTCCCCTTTCATGACTTTCCATTGAGGAATCAGGTTATTTTCTGGGTGTTCTGCTAAAAGCGCCTGAAATGGTTTACCATCAAGAGTTTGATATTGGATCTTAGTTTTTTCTCCTACGGCTAATTTGTTACCCCCAGGTAGAATGGCAGTGACACGAACGTGCTCTCCATCAGCAATGTAGATGTTTTGGGGAGCGGTAGCAAAGGCCTGGGGTTGAATTCGTTCAATTTGTTCAGCCGGAAAAATTTGCAGGTTAACGCTGTAGTTTGCACCAGCAAAAGGTGAACCCCGCAATGTGGCAAACAGCGCTAATAATACTGGCATTTGCAGCAATAGGGGCAGACATCCTGCTAATGGGTTACCAAATTCTTTTTGGACATTGACCATTTCCTCTTGCTGCTTTTGCTGATCGTCCTTATACCGCTCTTTAATTTCTGCCATCCGCTTCTGCATCAGAGGTTGCACAATTCGCATTTTCCGCATATTACGAATTGAACCAGCACTCAGGGGATAGAGCGCGAAGCGGATTATCAATGTCAAGGCAACGATCGCCAATCCATAGCTAGGCACAATCCCATAGAAAAAATCTATGATTGGCAGCATCACGTTGTTTGAGAGAAACCCGATACCAAAATCCATTATTCTGAATTCAACCTGAGTTACTGTAAACTAATCTGAATGTGACATACTCCTACACTTGTGTGCAGGCCGCCCAGAGAATCCCGCTGTTGCACAGGAGGCTCTCGGCTCTAAGAACGGAATGCCATCCCGATCTATTTTTTATATTTATAGCTTACTAGATTAAAGTAAGTGTTGCCTTCGCTAGTCCCTACTATTTTGTAGAAACGCGACGAATCGCGTCTCTATTACTGCTATATAAAACATAGACAAAGCTAGACTTTACTTTCTACTTCAACGGGAGCATGGGAGCGGTTATCCCTTAGTAGACTTCCACGCCTTAGCCAGACGCGATATTTCTCAAGTTAAGATTTACAAGAAAGACTACCGCTATCATTGCTTGGTTTTCGCGTTGGCAATAGTCTTAATTCAATACTTGATATCGTAGGATTATATATCAATTGGGCGATTTTCTTAACTCACTTATATCAATGCTTGTCAACATAAGTATAGTTTTGTTTATAAAATAGTCAGCTTAGGACTAGCTCATTTTTTGGGAAATGCTGAAAACCACAATATTTTTAGCTCCCATGGGTACTGTGTTTTTATTATACTATACAAGTGTTCGATATTCCTGGACTTTCATATCACCCCCATGCAAAAATTTCCTCTGGTCTTCTTTCTCAGGTGACGTTATATGTTTTCTTTTATCCCCATTCCTTGACTAATTATGGTATATTAAACGGAGTCGTTATGAGTTTATTTAACCCCTATGACTAACCCGACTGTAGAAAATTTGGTAATTATTGGTTCTGGCCCAGCAGGATACACAGCGGCCATATATGCAGGACGAGCAAATTTAAAACCGGTAGTATTTGAAGGTTTTGAAATGGGGGGTTTACCCGGGGGTCAATTGATGACAACAACGGAAGTAGAAAATTTTCCGGGGTTTCCCCAAGGTATTACCGGACCAGAACTAATGGATCAAATGAAGGCGCAAGCTGAACGGTGGGGGGCACAGTTATATACTGAGGATGTAATATCTGTGGATTTGAGCCAACATCCTTTTATAGTGCGATCGCAGGAAAGGGAACTAAAAACCCATAGTATAGTTATAGCCACTGGTGCTACAGCCAAGCGTCTAGGTTTACCTAGTGAACATAAGTTTTGGAGTCGGGGGATATCTGCTTGTGCAATTTGCGATGGTGCAACACCAATTTTCCGCGGTGCAGAATTAGCTGTCATTGGTGCTGGTGACTCGGCGGCGGAGGAGTCTATTTACCTGACTAAATACGGTTCTAAGGTAAATCTACTGGTGCGTTCTGATAAAATGCGAGCATCTAAAGCCATGCAAGACAGGGTTTTAAGTAGCCCAAAAATCGAAGTACATTGGCACACTGAAGCTGTGGACATCTTCGGCGATGGTCAGATGTCCGGGGTAAAAGTACGTAATAATCAAACTGGGGAAGAAAGGGAAATCCACGCCAAAGGTTTATTTTACGCCATTGGTCATAGTCCCAATACAGCCTTATTTAAAGGACAGCTAGAATTAGACGATGTGGGTTATATTGTGACTAAAAATGGTTCTGTAGAAACCAGTGTAGAAGGTGTATTTGCAGCCGGGGATGTGCAAGACCACGAGTTTCGTCAAGCAATTACCGCGGCGGGTACTGGCTGTATGGCGGCCATGTTGGCAGAACGCTGGTTATCATCACGGAATTTAATCACAGAATTTCATCAATCAGCTACAGTAGAGAATGAATTGGAACCCCAAACCACCAATAAAACTGAAGCCCAAGAGGAGGCTGGATTTAATTTACAGGCCACACGCCATGAAGGGGGTTATGCTTTAAGGAAATTATTCCATGAAAGCGATCGCTTGCTGGTGGTGAAATATGTATCCCCTGGTTGTGGTCCTTGTCATACTCTCAAGCCGATATTAAATAAAGTCGTGGATGAATTCACAGGCAAAATTCACTTTGTGGAAATTGACATTGACAAAGACCCTCAGATTGCGGAGAATGCTGGGATAACTGGTACACCCACGATTCAGTTGTTTAAACATCAAGAATTATTGAAAGAAGTCAAAGGTGTGAAGCAAAAGAGCGATTATCGTCAAATGATTTCGAGTTATCTTTAGAGAAAAACTTCACCCGGACTCGCTTCTAAAAGTATAGGGAAGCGGAAAAACTTTGATCGCAGATGGGTTTCAAAGCCTCTACTCTCAAAGAACCTGCTCCTCTTAGCTCTCAGCCAAGAGGAGCGTTTGTTATATCTTGCTTGATGCGTGGGCTCCCTCATGGCCATAAATAAACCTCAGTTACCGAAATTTATCCGTTTCGCCCAAAATTCCCACCTGTCCCAGAAATTAATGGTCATTGGCATCGCCATTACCCTATTGTTCCTGTTTTTAGCATTTTTTGCCCCTGTGTTAGAGGCTTGGGGATGGTTACAAAACCCCAGAGAGTTCCTTTCTAACCCCATCCAAGAACCACCATCAGCTAAATATTGGTTTGGTACGAGTCGCTTGGGACATGATGTATTTTCTCGTACATTATTTGGTGCCCAAGCTGCGCTGCAAGTAGTGATATTAGCTACAGCAATTAGTATGATTATTGGTGTGCCATTGGGGATGGTGAGTGGCTATCTGGGGGGTAAGTTAGATCGGGTGTTGCTGTTCCTCATGGATAGTATTTACACATTGCCGGGGCTACTACTGTCTGTGACACTGGCTTTTGTCGTGGGGCGGGGAATTTTCAATGCGGCGATCGCCATTAGTATTGCCTACATTCCCCAATATTATCGCGTAGTACGTAACCACACTGTGAGCGTTAAGAAAGAGGTATTTATTGAAGCGGCTCAAGCCATGGGTGCTTCCACTTGGGTTGTACTATGGCGCTATCTATTTTTTAACGTCATTCAAAGTGTACCCGTACTATTTACTCTCAACGCCGCCGATGCCATTTTAGTATTAGGCGGTTTAGGCTTTTTGGGACTAGGACTTCCCGAAGAAGTTCCAGAATGGGGACATGACTTAAGACAAGCCTTAGAAGCCCTACCCACGGGAATTTGGTGGACTACTCTCTTCCCCGGTTTAGCCATGACATTAATGGTAGTAGGGTTATCACTACTAGGTGAGGGTTTAAATGAATTTGTCAATCCTCGATTACGGCGAGAAAATAGAATGCGGAAATAGTTACTATTTCCCCTATCTAAAATATTGTTGAAGTTATTACCAAGAGGTTAGAGTGAAAGATAATATTTCTTTAATTGCGGCTGCTACTGGTGGGTTTATGCTATCCGTCGCCCTGTCCGGCTTATTACGGGGTACACCGATGACAGCTTGGTACGACGAACCAAGGAGTTTTCATTCAGTCATGGTTAGTAGTTCACCTATGGACGCACAGAAAACACCAAACCCAGGATTTTTTGTTCAATAAAACCCAAAAAAGCTAAATAATATTTTTTCAGGTGGTTAATTCACAATTAATTGGTATTGATGTGGGGGGGACAGCCATTAAGCTGGGACGGTTCAACCCGGATGGTACTTGCTTAAAATCTTTGACTGTAGCCACTCCCCAACCATCGACACCAAAAGCCGTTGTAGCTGTAATTATAGATGCGATCGCTCAAGTTGACCCATATAATCAAGCTATTGCCATTGGTGTGGGTACTCCCGGTCCAGCTGATAAAAGTGGACGCATTGCCCAAATTGCCATCAACCTACCGGGATGGCTAAATGTACCTTTAGCGGACTGGTTAGAAGCCAAAACAGGTAAACCTACGGTTATTGCTAATGATGCCAACTGTGCCGGTTTGGCAGAAGCTTGGTTGGGCGCTGGTCGCCACTTTGACAATCTAATTTTATTGACCTTGGGAACTGGGGTTGGTGGTGCGATTATTTTCAATGGCAAACTGTTTGTAGGACATGAAGGCGCTGCTGGGGAACTGGGTTTGATTACCTTAAACCCCGATGGGCCTGTGTGTAAGAGTGGTAATTCCGGTTCTTTAGAACAGTATGCTTCAGCTACGGCAATTCGTCGCCGCACTGGACAGGAAGCATGGGAATTAGGCGCGCTGGCTGCGGCGGGAGATAAATTTGCCTTGACTTTCTGGCAAGAATATGGTATGTGTTTGGGTATTGGTCTAACTAGTTTAATTTACGTTTTAACTCCCCAAGCAGTTATTATTGGTGGTGGAGTTAGTGCTAGCTTTGAGTTTTTTTACCCCGCACTGAAGGCAGAAATTGAGCAGCGAGTCATGGCTACGAGTCGCGCAGGGTTAGAAATTTTACCGGCAGAATTAGGGAATTATGCGGGCATGGTGGGCGCTGCAAAGTTGGCATCATTACTTCTTGGGAAGGGGAATTAGAATTACTGCGGTGAATGAGCAAATACCCGACTTCTCGAAGAAGTCGGGTATCTATTTCCTCATCGTTGTATTTATTGAGGTTGAAACTTGTCTGGTGTCTCAACAAGACTTTGAAAATATACTCAAGAAACCTGTACAGGTGTTGGTAAGTTGGATACAGGATGAGTTCTGTTAATAGCGGCTTCCATAAATCCTTGGAATAAAGGGTGAGGAGTGCTAGGACGCGAATGAAACTCGGGATGAAATTGACAGGCTAAAAAGAAGGGATGCTGGGGAAATTCCACAATTTCTACCAAGCGTCCATCGGGGGAAGTTCCACTGATCACATACCCAGATTCTAACAACATCTGACGATAACTATTATTAAACTCATACCGATGCCGGTGGCGCTCGTCAACTACTTCTTGTTGATAAAGACTAGCAGCTAGAGTATTAGGGAGCAAATGACAAGGATAGAGTCCCAGTCGCATGGTACCGCCCAAATCAACTACATCCTGCTGTTCTGGTAATAAGTTGATGACTGGATACTTGGTTTTGGGGTCAAATTCCGCACTGTTTGCACCCGTTAATCCTTGTACGTTTCTCGCCCACTCAATTACGGAACACTGCATTCCTAAGCATAAACCTAAAAAGGGTATTTGGCGATCGCGAGCGTATTGAATAGCTGCAATTTTACCATCCACCCCGCGGATACCAAAACCACCCGGGACTAGAATACCATCCACACCTGCTAAATGAGTTTCCGGCGATTGGGTTTCTAAATCTTCCGAGTTCACCCATCGCAAGCGCAAATCACCATATGTGGCAATAGCTGCATGACGCAGTGCTTCTACTACGGACAAATACGCATCACTTAACTGTACATATTTTCCCACAATGGCAATTTCCACACTGTACTGAGGACTGTATAAGCGTTCTACCATTGTTTGCCAATGGATCAAATTTGGTGGGCGTTGTTCCATTTGCAACAACGCTAATACTTGTTCTGCTAATCCCTCCTGTTCTACAATTAGCGGTACTTCATAAATACTCCCAGCGTCTTGGGCAGTAATGACGCATTCCTCTGGAACATCGCAAAATTCCGACAACTTGCGTTTTAATCCCACAGGTAAGGGGCGATCGCAGCGACAGACTAAAATATCTGGTTGAATGCCAATTGATCTTAATTCCTTGACAGAATGCTGTGTGGGCTTGGTTTTCATTTCCCCGGCCGAAGGTATCCAAGGTACCAGGGTAACGTGCATATACAACACATTTTGCCGTCCCACTTCCTTGCGTAACTGGCGAATAGCTTCCAAAAATGGCAGTGATTCAATATCACCGACAGTCCCACCTATTTCCGTAATTAATACAGATGGATTTGTAGCCTCAGCCACAGTCAGAATCCGCTCTTTAATTTCATTGGTGATATGGGGGATAACCTGTACAGTCCCGCCATTATAGTCTCCCCTCCGCTCTTTATTAATTACTGCTTGGTAAATTAAACCAGTGGTAACACTGTTTAGCCGCGACATAGAAGTATCAGTAAAGCGTTCATAATGTCCCAAGTCTAAATCTGTTTCCGCACCATCTTCGGTAACAAAAACTTCCCCATGCTGAAAAGGGCTCATAGTACCTGGGTCAATATTAATATAAGGGTCCAATTTCAAAATCGACACCGAATAATCTCGCGATTTGAGTAAACGGCCCAGACTTGCTGCTACAATGCCCTTACCAATACTGGAAACTACACCTCCAGTTACAAAGATAAACTTAGTCATAAGTTAGTAGTTAGAATTTTTAGCAACTTCTCAAAAAACATCCCGTCATTGTGCCACATTTGCTGTGGTGAAATATTTTGTGCTTTTGTCGTGAAAAAACTTCTAGGTTTAGTAATATTAGGGTTTATCGTTACCTCCTCTGTAGTCGCATTGGCCAGACCATCACTATTAGTTGTTTATCCCCCAAACAACCACCAAACAAACTCCGAAAAAATCTTTTTCATTGGGACTGCGCCACCAGATGGAAAGGTTCTCATCAATGGTAAGGCAATTAACCGCAGTCAAGCCGGGCATTTTGCGCCCAGTTTCCCTTTGCAGTTAGGAGAAAATCTCTTTACTGTCAGTCACCAAAATCAGCAACTAGAAATTAAAGTTACAAGGCTGGCGACGGTAGCCGAGTTACCTCAAGGATTAGCCTTTGCCAAAGATTCTCTGATTCCTGTAGCTGACATTGCCAAACTACCGGGAGAATTAATTTGTTTTAGCGCCATTGCACCCCCTAACGCCAGTGTATCTGTCAATCTGGCAAATCAAACTATTGCTCTTGTACCCCAACCTCAGCAGATAAGACTACCAAGTAATTTAGCAGCACTTACAGGAAACAACCAGCCTTATGCTGAGTCGATCCCGGTAAGGTATGAGGGTTGCACTACGTTTCAACAAGCTGTTTCCCTAACCCCAATTGATGGTAATAACATGATTGCTGATGGGAAAAGCGTAGATTTGGGGAAACCAGAATTTCAACTAACACTCAACGGCGAGACGATAACTCAACCAGGAACTGGCAAAATTCAAATTCTCTCACCTGCAAACTTAGAAGTTGCCGAGGTAGTAGTAGATGCAGGGGTAGCGCGGACAGGACCAGGTACTGATTATTCCCGACTTACCCCACTCCCCAAAGGTACACAAGCATCAATTACAGGCCGTGAAGGTGAATGGTTACGCCTAGACTATGGTGGTTGGATTCATAGCAGGGAGACTCGTGTTTTACCAGGTGCAATTCCGCCACGCACAACGATTCGCAGTGTCGGATATCGCCGGATTCCTGGTACGACAGAGATAGTTTTCCCTCTACAAGTTCCTGTACCCGTGAGCGTGCAACACAGCGATGATCATTTCACTATCACACTTTACAATACTACAGCCCAAACAGACATAATCCGTTTGGATGATGACCCTTTAATTTCTCGTCTAGATTGGCAGCAGGTAGCTCCAGAACAGGTGAAATACGCCTTTAACCTGAAAAAAAGTCAAATGTGGGGGTATAAGCTCAGATACGACAATACAACCCTGATTTTAGCTTTGCGTCATCCGCCAACAAGGGGACGGAAAAGACGAAAACCCCTATCTGATATCAAGATTCTACTCGATCCCGGACATGGTGGCAAAGAATCCGGTGCTGTGGGTCCAACTGGATATACAGAAAAAGAAGTTAATTTAGTCGTCTCCCAATTATTACGGGATGAGTTGGTAAAATTAGGGGCTACTGTTGTAATGACTAGGGATAGTGATATTGAAGTTTCTCTGGGCGATCGCATGGCTATGATACATCGAGAAGAACCAGCCATCGCCCTTTCCATACATTACAATGCCTTACCCGATAGTGGTGACGCTGAAAACACCAAGGGAATCGGCACTTTTTGGTATCATCCCCAAGGCCACAGCCTAGCTGTATTCCTGCACAATTATTTAGTCAAAAAGCTGAACAGACCCTCCTATGGTGTGTTCTGGAATAATCTGGCCCTGACACGTCCCACAGCTGCGCCATCGGTGTTATTGGAATTAGGTTTTATGATTAACCCCCAAGAGTTTGAATGGTTGACAAATTCTCAGGAACAGAAAAAATTATCAAAAGCCTTAGCTCAGGGAATTGTAGAGTGGTTTAAAAGTAGGGTGGGTTAGACGGCGATCAATTATATTTTCTTGAAAAGGTTTGTACCGTTGTAATATCAATTTACAAAGACTAGCACGTGACCCATCAACGATAACAAGGTGGTTACAGAAATACCGACTCTTGGATTAGCTGGGTTACTGAAAATGAAAAAACCACCCGGACAAGAGCCAAAAATCAAAGGTGAGGTACTCGAATCGCTCAAAACTCAATTAAATTCGTCCGCTGGTTTTGCGAGTTACAAAGAAATTGTGAGTTGGCTCAATGACAATTATGGATTAGATGTAAGTTACCGAATGGTACATTACCTAGTGCGATACAAGCTCGGTTGCAAGCTGAAAGTACCAAGACGATGCAGTGTCAAGCAAGACCCACAAGCAATAGAGACATTTAAAAAAACATTGCACAAGCAGTGATAATTTGGCAAAAACTATTTGGTCAAGGCAAACGGTTACGTTATCTATGTCAAGAAGCTCTTTTTTATGCAGCTTCAATGTAAATTGATATAACCCACCAAAACATTTTAATCATGCGATCGCTTTTAGGATTAATCATTCTTGGTTCCTTCACAACTCCCAGCCTAGCTTGGGCGCAAGAAAACACGCTGAAAATAGTTTATCCGCCAGCAAATCACCAAACTAATACAGATAAAATATTTCTTCTGGGAACCGCACCACCAACAGGACAAGTTTTAATTAATAATCAACCCATTAAGCGCAGTAAATCTGGACATTTCGCCCCTAGCTTTCCCTTGGATGTGGGAGAAAATCGGTTTACTGTGACTTACGACAATCAACAACTGCAAATACAGGTAACTAGAGTTGATAATCAGCCTAAAATCCCCCAAGGATTAGCCTTTGGAGAAAATACCCTTACGCCCCAAGTTGATATTTATCGACTACCAGGAGAAGAAATTTGTTTTAGTGCGATGGCTTCGCCCGCCGTAGGCATCGCCTCTCCTAATGCTAATGTAAGCGTAAGATTGGGAGAGCAAACTGTTAAGCTATCACCGCAACTAAAACAAATATCTCTACCCAGTAATTCAGCCATATATATAGATGGTAAAAATCAACCCATCACTCAAATTATCCCAGGGAAATATCAGGGATGTACAAAATTAGGAATATTACCAGATGGAAAAAAACCAGAATATCAATTAACTCTCAATAGCGAGACAACAACTCAAGTCAGTTCTGGTAAGATTCAAACCCTTTTACCAGCCAAACTTCCAATAGTAGAAATCATAGCTGAGGCTGGTGTGGCGCGGACAGGCCCCAGTACCACTGATTCACGGTTAACGCCTTTACCCCAAGGTGTGAGAGCATCTGTTACAGGTAAAGAAGGTGATTGGTTGCGTTTAGACTATGGAGCTTGGATTCATAGTCAAGAAACTCGGATGATTCCAGGTGCAATTCCACCACACTCGATGATTCGCAGTATAATTTCGCGGGAATTACCGAAAACAACAGAAATAGTCTTTCCTTTGCAAGTTCCTGTCCCTGTCACTGTAAAACAGGGGGATAAAACTCTTACCCTGACTTTACATAACACCACTGCCCAAACAGACACAATTCGCCTAGATGATAACCCTTTAATTTCTCGTCTAGATTGGCAGCAAATAGCTCCTGGCAAGGTGCAATATACTTTTAACCTCAAAACAAATCAACAGTGGGGATATAACCTGCAATACCGAGATACAAGCTTAGTTTTAAGTTTGCGTCATCCTCCGGTTCTTACCCGCAGACAAACACAACCTTTATCTGGGGTAAAAATTCTGCTGAACGCCGGACATGGTGGGGAAGAATTAGGCGCAGCAGGACCAACAGGTTATTTAGCGAAAGATTTAAATTTGGTAGTGACAAAACTTTTGCGGGATGAATTGCGGCGACGAGGTGCAACAGTGGTAATGGCTAGAGAAGATGACCGGGATTTGTCTTTGGTGGAACGTCAGAAAATGATAGAAGAAAATGAACCTGCGATCGCACTGACTTTTCATTATCGATTTTTGGCTGATGATGGTGATGCGGAAAATACTAAGGGAGTTAGTAGTTATTGGTATCATCCCCAAGCGCACAGTTTAGCTGTGTTACTGCAAAATCGGTTAGTGCAAAATTTGGGTAGGTCTTCTTTTGGGGTGTATTGGAATAATTTAGCGCTAACACGTCCCCATTCTGCGCCATCGGTTTTATTGGAGTTGGGTTTTATGAGTAACCCTGATGATTTTGAGTTGGCGATGGATGTTCAGGAACAAAGGAGGTTAGCGAGGGTTTTGGCTGAGGGTGTTGTGGAGTGGTTTAAGAAATGATTTTTATCACGCAAAGGCGCAAATTCGCAGAGAGAAAGAGGAGTTGGGATTTTAGGTTGGTTCATCATTCAAAAAATCTGGATTATTCATAATTCCGTAATTGTACGTATGTAATTTGGCTTGTTGGTTTAAAATCAAGCGAGTGTAAATGTAATGTCAAGTCAAGCAGACTCTCCAAATCTCTGCTACTCTGCGTGAAATAAACCCCCAAACCAGTATAAAATTAGAAAATGTATAGCGATCGTAACTAACCCGAAACTGATATGCTTTACAGACATGGTGACTGACTTGACGCATTGAACAATAATGTCTTGTTCATGTGGTAACTATCGGTGAGCTTCTTTTTTAATTCTATGCCATTGGCTGCTGAAATTTGTCCGTTTACCTTGTTGCCAACCGTGCAGAAGCGGCATAGTAAATAAACCCCAAGCCAAACCCGTAATTAACCCAAAAGGTGTAACTAAATAATTATTAAAATCCCACAACCCAAAAACCTGGGCCGCTAATTCCAAGGGGTAAGCCATCATCAAAACGCTAGCTAAGGCTGCACCATTCCAGCCGTATTGACTTAACCAGTAAAAACCTTTACCACCGGTTACCCCATACAACAAGCGAGTCACTAGCAACCCCGTCACAGTACCATAGCAGCGCATACACACAGCCATAATAAACGGGGGTGCTAAATCTAGTCCCATATCAGGTTGCGGACAGACATGATTACCCATGAAGTAAATAATATCCGCAATCCTGCCGAGCAAAGACACATCAGACGCAGCCAAGAAAGGAGCAAGAGGGGGGCCAAAAACCATCCCCACCAACAGGAAATCAGCAATAAAACTCACCCAATTAATCTGTACATCTTGCTGAAACACTACTCTGGACATCTTCTTCTTTGCGCCTTTGCGACTTTGCGTGCAACATTTCTTAACCTACACTAGCTACATAGGGACTTGTCAACTTATCCAACTGCTGAATTAACAGACTCAGGAATAAACCCACATCTGTCACTACACCTACTGATTCTACAGAACCGCGATCGCTTAGTTTAGTCACTACAGCCGGATTAATATCTACACAGACCATTTTCACCCCAGCCGGAGTCATATTTCCCACCCCAATAGAGTGCAGCATACTAGATAGCATTAAAACCATCTCCGCACCTTGAATGAGTTGGGCGTATTCCTCCTGGGCTTTAATCAAATTCATTTGGGTATCAGGTAAAGGTCCGTCATCCCGAATCGAACCAGCTAGGCTGAAAGGTACGTTATTAGTGACACATTCATACATTACACCACTGGGAATCACTCCAGCAGCCACAGCCTTGGCAATGCTGCCATAACGGCGGATAGTGTTAATTACCTTCAGGTGATGGCGATGTCCCCCCAGGACGGCGACACCTCGTTTCATGTCCACACCCAAGGAAGTTCCCATCATGTTTTGCTCGATGTCGTGGACGGCGATCGCATTCCCCCCTAAGAGCGCCTGTACATATCCTTCCCGAATTAACCGCGCTAAGTGTTCACCGCCCCCTGTGTGAATCACTACTGGGCCTGCCGTGACAACTACTTTACCACCAGCGTCCCTAATTTTACGTAACTCCCAGGCTACTTGCTCCACCACTAATTCTACACGTCTTTCGCTGGAAACCCCCGAAGACATAAAGGTAAATTCTTGACCGTGACGCTGTTCCCGTGATTCAGCTTTGCGAATGCTACGGATACCTTGCACATCTACAACTACCCTGTCGCCAATCTCCAACTCACGTAAAAGTTTACACCGAGCCACTAAGCCATTGGGAGTTTGAGTGATGGCGATCGCGCCATCCATGCGCTGATTGTGCACCTTCACCCACTCACCATTAATCCGTACTTCCGTGGGATAAATAGTACTGACGTAGAAATCATCAGGAGCCACCCCGGCTTGAATCACAGGGCCCAGTTTAGCATCCCGTTCATCTTGGGGTAAATCCACAGCCCCCAAATCAATTAACTCAGAGATGATTTCTTCCATCACCTCATGGGAGGGGGCTGAAACTCTCACCTCAGCTGCTGATGTACTCTGGCGTTGTTCTCCCAAGGTGAAATTCATCACTTGGAAACTACCACCACCATCTACAATTAAATCTAGAGCCTGGTTAATCACACCAGAGTCCAGTAAATGCCCTTCTAACCGAATCATCCGGCTTTCTACGGAAACATTAGCATGAATATTAATATCTATTGGCTCAGTAACACGTAGGGTCAGACATTTAGCAGCACCACCGGCCTTGAGAAATTCTGTCAGTGGCGTTTCAATAACTCGGAAGCCCGCCTCTGCTAAACTTGTTTTTAAAGCATTGCTGGCTTTATTCATAATCACAATGCTTTCTACATTCACCGCATTACAGGCAAAGTTGACAGCATCAGCTTCGGTAATTGCTATGCGCTTTTCTGGTGCAACCCGCATTTCAATTAAACGGTTAGAATAGGCATCAAAAGCACCAGGATAATATAATAAATAGCCGTTAGCTAAAGGACAAAAGCAAGTATCTAAGTGATAGAAACGCTCATCAGTTAAACGCAGGGATAACACCTCAATATCTAACCATTTAGCTAAATAAGGGTGAGAATCTAATTCCGAACGAAAACCATATCCCGCCCATAACCAACGTCCTTCCCGATCTAACAGTGCATCTCCAGCACCTTCAAAGGGTAAGTCTTTAGGGAGTAAATGAACTGTGTAACCGTTTTCTTCAAACCAAGTTTGGAAGAAAGGCTCCTCACCCTGACGTTCTTTGTGCAGAAATCGGCTGAGGACGACATTTTCCCCCAAGACTAACCCAGCATTGGCGGTAAACACCATGTCAGGCCAACCTATTTGGGGGGTTACTAAATCTACGATAGCGTGTTGTTTAAGGATGTTATACAGTTTGTGCCACTGTTCCACAGCGCGATCGCGCGAAGACTTATGAATATTCCCTTCCATCCAGGGATTAATCACATAATCTACATCGTAGTGGTCAGGAGCGCACATCAAAAAACGAATCAGGGAAGTCATAAAAATATTACCAGTGTTGAGATCCTACAAGCCTACTTCAAAGATAGTTTTTTGTCCTTTTAATTTCTCTAACGACCAGAAATTAATGAAAGTCTTTCTTGAGGTGGTCAGCATTCTATCGGGAAATACAGATACAGCAACTTGCACCGAATGTCAAGTACAGATTGAATCATAAAACTTATGTGGGGTAGGCATCTTGCCCGCCCTTGTACCTACTCAGATGAAATATGCTGTAAGTTAGCACACAGACTTTAAACCTATTCTATTCACAGGATCAAGATTAGGGGGACACCAACAAGATGAAATTGCCAAAATGGCATAAAGTTGACCCATGGAAATAGACTAAGATAAATAGGCTAGTTTTTTTGAGGAATGCCCTATTTGGTGATTACGTTTTTTTAAGCTTACGTATAGTCTAGCTTCCTCCTCCCTGGCAAGAAGTGGTAAGATTACCAGGTAACTGAGAATAAGTGGCAATAGGCTATGAGTTTTTCTGGCATTACCTTAGAATATCGTTCACAAGAAGTTAAGACTCTCAAGTATTTTCTGATTTATAGTCTCATTGGTTCTCTAGTACTTCATATTGGGGTACTGTCATCACTGTTAGCTTATCTCCTGCGGAGTACCCCGCACCTAGAAGATCAACCAATAGAAGTGGTGATGATTGATTTTCCCATTCCAGAAGTAGAAAAACCATCTGCACCAATTCCCCAAGCAGAGACATTACCAGAACCTCGCCAGATTATTACCAGTAACGATACCTCACCCAGTGCAGCTAGAAATCAGACTGTAAACCAGTCTCAACCAGAAATTATCCAACAGCAACCTATAGTTACACTCAGACCAACCCCAATCACCCCACCACCTGTAAAAGTCGAAAGTGTCAAAACTCCCCCAGTTTCACCGCCAACACCAACAACCACAGCTACCACAAACACCCCACAAGTCTCACGCCAAGCAGCTGTATCTAGGCTAGAATCTGTACTGAGTTCACAAACATCAGAAGCAATAACTGCTACTCCCCCCACTCAAACTAGTGAAAAAAATCCAGGGGTATTGACTGGTACAAGAGATTCTAGAGCTACACAGGGAAATAGTGATAGTGTTAATAGGGGAGAGTCAAATCAACCAAGTGGCACAAGTTCAGTCTCCACAGCAAATACTGGCACGAACAGCAATAATAAAGTATCAGTACAGCCTTCCACACCCCCAGCTAATAGCAGATCAGAACGTACTAATCGTCGTGGTAATTCCCGCAGATCATCTACTGGACGTGCAGCTTGTGTTAGATGTAATACTAACTATCCAGAATTTGCCAGACGGCAAGGTATCGAAGGCAGAGTAGAAGTTGCTGTTGATATTGATGCCAAAGGTGATGTTACCAATGTCCGTATTCTCAGGTCAAGCGGTAACAGAAGATTGGATGAAGAAATCAGGAAACAAGCGAATAATTGGAAATTACAACCGTCCGAAGGCGGGAGAGAAGGGATATCAATAGCTACTGATTTTACCCTGGAAGGTTCACAGCGACACCGCCAAGTCCAAGAACGGAAAAAAAAGCAAGAAACCAGCCGTTCCAGGGAAACAAGTCGCCAAACAGAATCATCTAGTTCCAGTCCTACACCGACTACCAGCACTCCCACCAGGTCAAACCCAGTTAGACGCGTCAGACGAAAACCTCAGACTGATCAAAACACAGCCGCGGGTTCATCCTCTGGACAAGGAAAGACCCCTACACCGGGAAATGTGAGAGATTCTTTGCGCAATACCCGCAGTCAGGAAACCTCTACTAATTCTGTCACACCAGCAGGGGAAACAAGTACAAATCCCCCGCTGACCACAAACAATACTTCTTCTAGTCAAAATCGGTTACGAGACGCTTTACGCCGTAGTCGCCAACCTGCTGAATTACCCCAGTCCACCTCATCACCAGAGTCGCAATGATGAGTAGCAAATGAACAGTTTTTGTTTTATTGCCATAGAATAGAAATAAAGTTTATATGCTTAACCTTGACTCAGCATCATTGCCCATGATTACTTCTAATCGCCGTTACCATATCATTACTTTCGGTTGTCAAATGAATAAAGCTGACTCAGAGCGCATGGCTGGTATTTTAGAAGACATGGGCTTTGCATGGTCGGAAGACCCTAATGATGCAGATTTGATTCTTTACAATACTTGTACAATACGAGATAACGCTGAACATAAGGTATATTCTTACCTCGGTAGACAAGCGAAACGTAAACACGAGCAGCCGGATTTAACCTTGATTGTTGCTGGTTGTGTTGCCCAGCAGGAGGGAGAAGCCCTGTTACGACGAGTGCCAGAATTAGATCTGGTCATGGGACCACAACACGCTAACCGTCTCAAAGATTTGCTCACCTCGGTATTTGATGGTAATCAAGTGGTGGCTACTGAGTCGGTTCACATTATGGAGGATATCACCCAACCTCGAAGAGATAGCAGTGTCACGGCTTGGGTGAATGTCATTTATGGCTGTAATGAACGCTGCACCTATTGTGTGGTTCCTAATGTCCGTGGTGTGGAACAATCTCGCACTCCGGAGGCTATCCGCGCAGAAATGGAAGAACTAGGGCGACAAGGTTACAAGGAAATTACCCTCCTGGGGCAAAATATTGACGCTTACGGTCGAGACTTGCGGGGTAAAACTCCCGATAGTTTGCGGAGCGTACCTATAGGTCGTCATCTGTATAATTTCACGGATTTACTTTATTATGTCCATGATGTCCCAGGTATTGAAAGGTTGCGATTTGCTACTAGTCATCCCCGTTATTTTACGGAGCGATTAATTAGGGCTTGTGCTGAATTACCCAAGGTGTGTGAACACTTTCACATTCCCTTTCAGTCAGGGGACAATGACGTGTTAAAGGCAATGTCACGAGGTTATACTCAGGAGAAATATCGCCGGATTATTGATACTATTCGGCAGTATATGCCGGATGCTTCTATTAGTGGTGATGCTATTGTGGGCTTCCCCGGGGAGACGGAGGCACAGTTTGAAAATACCCTGAAGTTGGTAGAAGATATTGGTTTTGACTTGTTGAATACAGCTGCTTATTCCCCCCGTCCCGGTACACCAGCTGCTTTATGGTCTAATCAACTCAGTGAAGAGGTGAAAAGCGATCGCCTACAAAGATTAAACCATTTAGTTAATATTAAAGCATCCGAGCGATCGCAGCGTTACATGGGACGCATTGAAGAGGTTTTAGTAGAAGCCCAAAATTCCAAAGATACCACTCAAGTCATGGGACGTACTCGCGGGAATCGTTTAACTTTCTTTAATGGGGACATAAATACATTAAAAGGGCAAGTCGTCAAGGTAAAAATTACTGAAGTTCGGGCTTTTAGTTTGACAGGTGAACCCTTAGAAGTGCGGCAAGCAGTCGCTGTGTAATTTAAGACTTACTCCTGGTCTCCTAATGTTGTCAATTAGGTAGCACTGTCCTGCACTAATTGGTCTAACTCTTCCTGCATCTGATTGACAACTAATTCATAGCAATGATTGACATACTTATGATCGCTAGCTGCTTCCCGACCGTAGCGTTCAAATACAATGGGTTTACATACCCTCGTATGAATAGAGATCGGCAATGGGATATTAGGAAGAGGCCCAATTGCTAATCCCCAGGGTAATCCCAAATAAATAGGAAATACTACCGGGTCAACTCCAAACAACCAAGGCATTCCCCATTTATGGAGTTGCTCTAGAATTTTATACAAGTCAGCTAACACGATTAAGGTATCATGAGCGCCCGTAGAAATCACAGGTACAATCGGTACATTTTCCCGCAGAGCTAACTTGATGAATCCTTTCCGTCCGGCAAAATAAATTTTATGGCGCAAATAATGCGGTCGAAACACGTCTTGTGCTCCACCAGGGTAAACCAGTAGGCTCGCACCGGAACGCAAAGCGGAGTAAGCCATTTTCGGGTGAGCTATCACGGCTCCAGTCTTGGCAGCAATTTTTGCTATTTCTGGGCTGAGTTCCCATACTTTGGGGTGCATGAGTCCGTAAACCGGTTTCTCACACCCAAATTTTCGGAACCAGTCGTACATGATCATTGACATATCAGGGGTCGCCAGTCCTCCATTGTGAGAACCAACAAACAGTACTTTCTCTTCCGGTGGAATATGCTCCCAACCACTGGTTTGAACTCGAAAGTAGTAATGATATAAAAAACTCAGCAATGGCATGAGATTGGCGATGAAATTTGGGTCTCGTTCATCTAATGACCAGCCTATTTTTTTTTCGCTTTTATGTTTCGCTTGTAACATCTATGAATATTAACAGATTTAGTAAAAATGTAACTACAGCAACTATCCTAGTCAAATGAGACTAGTATTGACACCTATATTTTAATCTATATCCATAATATATCTTAAGGAAAACAGTTTCCCTTGAATTAGGGCTGCTACTCTTGTCTTACCACTTCTGATCAGCATTATATAGGTTTTTTTCATACAGATACATCTGATCACAAGAAAATCGCAAAAAAGGCACGGAAGCCACTTGGCTTTAGACATAGGCATCCCCCTGTGCCAGTTGCGTAAGTCCTAAATTTCATAAGTTCAAGTATTTTTCTAGCTAGGAATAATAAAAGAGGTTTGGCTGATGGCCAAACCTCACTATAAATCCAGTGCATAACAACATCCCGGATTAATGTACCTGTTATTTTTGTAGTTAGTCATCTTCCTATGGGATCTGTCCAAATTTAATAAAAGCTGATATGGCTGGAGTGGAATTTTTGGCCATACATGGGAAAAACGATAGATATGAGATATTGGTCACACTAAAAGTCTGGCTATGACAGAGAATAGTCTTAGCGGCTACCCCCGCTCCCTATTTGTGCCAGTTGCGTAATTCCTGATACATATAGTCATCCTATTTGAGTGGTTTATTACCATACTGATAAAAAGTAAACAGTTATGGTGTGGTTTTATTAATTAATAAATTAACTCCAATCATAATAGCAAGTATATTTGGCAACCATAGGCAGGAAAAAGAGACAACATCTGATATAATGAGAATACCGGATATTATTTGAACAGCATCGTAAATTAAAATAATTCCTAGAGTCAAAGCAAAGCTATTATATCTAACTCTGGGTTGTAAATTAATGCCGATCGCCCCACCCAAAAAAGCAAAGACAGTACAGGAGACAGCAGAACTAAATCGCTTGTAAATGTGAAACTTGAGATTGAGGAACTCACGGCGATCGCCTGCTGTTTCCAGAACAGACAATCGCTGATAAGCTTGATATATATTCATTTCTCGGTCATCAAGCTTTTCTCTGTCTGCTTGAAACTGTGAAGATATATGAGGCAGATATAAGGGCATAGTATCAAACATAACCCTTTGACCATAGGAGCCATCAGCATTAATCAGACTGTGGGAACCATGATAAAAATAGCAATATTCTTGTTGCTCATAGCATTGGGCAAAACTAGAAGTAATAATTATCTTCAGTCTTTGCGCATCGCGAATTAATAGAGTGACTGATTGCAGCTTGCCATCAATAAACTTATCTGCATAAAATAGATACTTAAGAGACCTTTGATTCTGTTCTCCAACATAATCTTGATAAAACTCCTTGTAAAAGATATCAGAGTTTTTCAGGTTTGACCTATTAATATTTAGAGAAGTTTCTAAAGTGATCGCAGCTTGATAATTAGCGGGGGGAACAAATATTTCATTAAATGTAAATTGGATGAACGTTACCAACAAACCGGTAATAATAGCGGGATAAGTTAACCTGTATAAACTGACTCCACAGCTTTGTAAAGCAATAATTTCACTATTGCTAGAGAGTTTCTGATAAGTAAAAATAGTTGCCATTAAAGTGGCAATAGGTAAAGCCAATACAATAAACTCAGGTAATTTAAGGATATGTAGATATATTAAAACTGGAAAAGATAACTGTTTATTAATTAGAAATTTAAACTGCTCAAAGGATATGCCAATAGACTCAGCTACCACAGTCACAATGATAATGCTAAATAATAAGGGGCGAATCAACTCAGAAATTAAATAATAGTTCAATAATGATATTTGAGGAAAAAAGCTGATTTTTTTCATTTATCATTTTGTTGGTTATGTAATATTGGAATCAGCCAGGGAATGAATTAAGAGTCTCATAGCCGATTATCTAGATAATCAGCTATTGTGGTTTTTTGGCGTAGGTTAGCTTCCCCTTTGGGTCAAATTAATTAGAGATAGCGGGTTAAGATACCCGCACTACTACATAGAATCGCTGTTTTAGTTAGAAGTTTTGATCCTTCCACCTTTGCGCACCTTAGCGTTAAAGAATAGTATTGAAAAAAGTTTGATGGGTGTGTGAGTAAGAAATCCTAGTCTTTAGTTTAAATTTAAGGAACCCCACGCAGATCAAGATCACAATTTAAGCTAGGATCGCCAATCCTAGCGCAATCAGCGTAAGTATCTGCCGCATTTTGTCGCAACAGATTACGATAAGCATCATTAGATCCAGTAGATGAATTTCCATTTGCAGATGTTGCTCTTAGATATTCATCTTGAGCTTGATTCCATTGCTCTCGCTGTTCACTGGTACATAGAGAATAAGAGGAGAGGTTATTTTTCAAATTGTCACATCGAGATAAATAACTTTGTAAGGATGGAGGAGGAGTAACCGTGGTATTAGATGTGTTACTAGTATTACCCCCACCACCGCTATTATTATTACCACCACCTCCATTAGAAGTGTTACTAGAAGTACCGTTAGGACAAGCAGTAATCATTAAACCAATGAGTACAAGCCCAAAGATTCTGGGAGTAGAAAAAATCGCTGACATAAAGTTAACCTGAAAAACGTTCTACTTATTACAAGAAGCTGGAAGCAAGTTTTCGCAGGTTAACTGATAGAAATTAGTTATTCTATGCTAGTAATCTATAAATAATCTAAATATCGAGCGAGTTTACGAATTTGGTTGATGGTTGACTGTACCAAGGGGCGATCGCCCTTAAGGGAGCCAGGGAATAAATTAAGAGTCTCATATTTTTATCTTGAAAATGAACCACCTGAGCAACCTAGAGAGTAAGCTCCTTTATAGTGATATGAAGGTTTCAGCAGATTCGCCTTGCGCGTAACGACTGCGAAGATGCAAGGTGATTTCCGTATCTAGTCGCTTGAGGAAAATCAGCAGTTTTCCCTCGCTGAACCGTTGAAATTCTCCTTTCATTAAATGAGATACTTCTGGCTGGGTAATACCGAGAAGTTCGCTGATTTCGCGCTGTTTGAGGTGGCGTTGTTTCAGAAGGCGAAGTACCTGAATCCCTATCTTTCCCCTAGTAAAAAGTTCATCTGCATTCGATAAACCCAGATCAGCGAATACGTTACCACTGCTTTCTTCAAAAACGGAGTCTTGTGTCATTGTTGTTTCTCTCTTGCTACCGCATCCTGATAACGTTGTTTAATGAGGTCAACATCAGCCTGTGGGGTTTTAATTCCCTGCTTTGATTTCTTTTGAAAAGCGTGTAGGACATAAATTTTTTTTCCAATCTTTACTGCATAAACAGCCCTGTAAGTATCGGTATCGTAACGTTTGACGATCTCATACACGCCACTACCAACCCCCTTAAAAGGCTTGGTATCCATTGGTGTTTCCCCTGCTTGTACCAATTGCAGCGCATAGCCTAGTGATGCACGCACCTCTTCAGGAAATGATCGGATATTTTTCAGAGAGTCTCCCATCCAAACAAGAGTTCGTAGAGGAATTTCCATAATATCCTGGTCTTCGTCCATTTTATATAAAATTTCCTATAAAACCAATCGGAGATTACCGTAAAATGTCCACCACGCCACCTCAGAGGACAATAAAATATATCAATCATAAATAGCAAAGTGGGTTGACCCCAGCCTCACCCACCATTGCATGAATTTGATTGATCACCCAATCAGATTAAGAACATCTAGACATACAGTTTGGATCAGTACTAGCCAGACAATTGTCCATACAGCCAGATACCCTCCGATACTCTGCGTTTTCTCTTTCGCTATCGGCTCTTTGTTGTTCCAACCACTGACTGTTGACAGTTGATGGTTGACGGTTCACAGTGGGAGTTGACTGTTGACGGTTCACAGTGGGAGTTGACGGTTGAATATAACTAGAAGTATAGCCACGACAGGAAGTAATCATTAAACCAATGAGTACAAGCCCAAAGATTCTGGGAGTAGATAAAATCGCTGACATAAACTTAACCTGAAAAACGTTCTACTTATTACTAGAAGCTGGAAGCAAGTTTTCGCAGGTTAATTGATAGAAATTAGTTATTGTGTGCTAGTAATGTATAAATAATCTAAATATCGAGCGAGTTTACGAATTCGTTATAGATAATTGGCTATTGTGGTTTTATTGACGTAGGTAAGCGTCCCCTTTGGGGTTAAATTAATTAGAGATAGCGGGTAAGATACCCGCACTACTAAATAGAATCCCTGTTTTAGTTACAAGTTGTGAGCCTTCCACCTTTGCGCACCTTAGCGTTACCTTAGCGCCCCTTTGCGTTAAAGAATAGTATTAAAAAAGTTTGATGGGTGTGTAAAAATTGGAAGAACTCCCAGGAGCATTACTGTTTAATTAAACGAATTCCTGTTTGTACATTTACCAAACCTTCCTCTATAATTTCATATTTCCTGGTACCAGATAACCCTGATGAAGTTCTGACTTCAACATAAATAAAGTTCCCGCTACGTCTCCATCTACCTCGTACATCTACCTGGCGTGTGCGCGGACGAGTATAACCACTGTTAATAAAAGATGTACATTTTTCTACTAAGTCACCACTGTCATAAAAGTAATGAACACAGCTTTGGTCTATCCCTACTTGGCGATCGCTCTTTTGAGAAGTAAATGCTGCGAGTAATTCAGGGCTATTTTGTGCGGGAGCTAGGTTCATATTCCCGCCAAATATAAATACTGTGGCGGTGGTAGTCATAAGTAATTTATGCAACTTGTTCATAGTTACCTCACCAGAGGGTAATTGTTAACTTCTAGTTATTACTAGAAGCTGAAACCGAGTTTTCGCACCTTTAAGGATTAGTATTACTTATTAAGTAAGATGATTTATATAAGATATACATATAAAAATAACTGCGAAAAATAGCTGTCAGCGTCCCATAGATAAATGTGTGGGTTAAACGAAAATACATATTTAACCTTATGTACTACATTCAACCTGGAAAACTTGTTTATGAGTGATATCAATGAAAAACTATGTCAACTGATTAATGAGGCGATCAGATTACCCCCAAAAAGCAAACAAAAGTATCAAAAAATCAATGAAATATACCTATTAGTAACCGCATCTGGGGAACTTTGGCGAGAATATAAACCCTACTATGAAGACGCATTACAGGACATGTGGAGATATTGCTGTCAAAATTTACATGAATATGATTCTACACAAACCCAAGTAATTACCTGGTTCAACAGACATTTAAAAAATGCTTTGGCTAGATATCGACATAATGAAGAAATCAGAAACAAAAAAATCTATCCCCTGATTAATAAACCATTATCTCACAAAGACATTGAACCATCACTGGATATATGGGAGGAAACTGCTAAATGGGTAAAAAATGACCCTGAACAAGTATTACGTAATGTCCATTTTCCCCATCATCCAGCAATTACGGCTCAAGTGATTATTTTACGGAGATTACCCCCTCATATTCCTGCTTGGAAAGAAATCGCCCAAGAGTTTAATTTAAACGATGCTGAAAGCAAAAATTTACCGAAGTGGTATAGCCGTAATTGCTTACCTTTATTACGGAAATTCGGTAATGAGCAAGGGTATATCTAAAAGTAGATTTTAGTAAATCTCCCATCCAATTATGAAAATTACAAGGTAGATAACAACTATGTCCAATCAAAGTTATGTGCAACAAGCAAATATTGCTATCCCATTAATTATTACTCAACAAGCAATTAATACTGCTGTAAAATTTGCTCAACAACAGCCTAATCTTAAAGCACAGCAAGTTTATCTCAATACTTTAGCTGTGTACTTAGTAAATAATTACTTAGGTATTATGGGAATTGAGACGGATTTAACAGCGGGAGATAGTTGGAATCCGGTGGTACGTTTCGCTGCTGATGTTGCTGATTTAGAAATTACAGGTGTGGGGCGTTTAGAATGTCGTCCCATAACTGGTAACCAGGAAAAATGTCCTATTCCTTTAGAAGTCATGGATGAGAGAATCGGTTATGTAGTAGTTGAGATTAATCTAGAAGAAAGTTCGGCGCATTTACTGGGGTTTACCCCAGAAGTGACAACAGAAGATATATCTGTTAATCAGTTACTACCAATAAAAACGTTATTTGAGCATATCAGTCAATTAACATCAGAAACCCCTATGGTTCAACTCAGTGACTGGTTAAATCATGTTTATGAATCTGGTTGGGAGTTATTGGAAAATATTTTCACCGATCCTGTCCATCAATTGAGTTTTGGTTTTAGAGATAGCAACACAATTATTAGGGGTAAAAAGTTAGATTTTATTCAAGGTGAGCAGGGGGTGACGTTATGTGTAGCGGTGACTCCAGTATTTAACTCAGAAATGGCGATATCTATAAATTTGTATTCCTATATACAAAAAAAATTACCTTCTGGATTGCGGTTAATGTTATTTGACGCACAGGGAAAATTAGAAATGCAGGTAGAATCTGGGGAGAATGATCAGTTTCTCCGGTTTCAATTTCATGGGGAAATACAAGAAATTTTTAGTATTAAAATTTGTTTTGGAGAGCTAGAGATTACAGAGGAGTTTATTGTATAATTATGAGTCAAGTGATGAAAGCACCACCATGAGTAAAGTAGTAACTCTTGACTTGAATGGTCACCTAAAACAGGGATTTCACGTGAGTTTGGAGATTAAGGAGGAGGGTTACAGCACCATTATTTGTGGTCGCCAAGGAAACTTACCTCCTGCTCCAGAACTACACCAGGGATGTGAATCTCACTGGAAAATCTACCGGAGTTTAGCAGCATCCTATCGCATTAAAAATAAGCAAATTATCACTCAAACATATGTACAATCATGCTTAGAACAGTGTCATCAATCTAGTATTGAGTTAAAAAAGAGTTTAAATCAATGGGTGAAGTCCGAAGGGTTTCGGGAAATTCATGATTGTATTAAAGAACAGTTAAGCCCAACTGAACCGGCGCGATTTTTGATGCGTGGTCATGATGAATGTTTACAAAAGCTACCTTGGTATGAATGGGATATGTTTAAATCCTATCCCTACGCCGAATTGGGTTGGAGTTATGGAAATTACCAAGCAACTAAATGCATAAATACCAATCCTGGAAAAGTCAAAGTTTTAGTAATTTTGGGTAGTCCTCAAGGTATTGATATTAATATCGATAAAAATATATTACAGGGTTTACCTGATGTTGATGTATGTTGTTTATATCAACCCCAACGCCGGGAAATTAATGACCAGTTGTGGGAAGATCAATGGGATATTATCTTTTTTGCCGGACATAGTAGAACGGAATCCCAAGTAGGTAAAATTGATATTAATCCTGATGATAGTATGACTATTGATGACCTATGTAAGGGATTAAGGAAGGCAATTGACAGAGGTTTAAAGTTAGCAATCTTTAACTCCTGTGATGGATTAGGATTAGCTAAAAGTCTTTTTCAGTTGCAGATTCCTCAAATAATAGTGATGCGGGAGTTGATTCCTGATGCAGTAGCTCATAAGTTTGTGGAATACTTTTTACAAAATTTGGCTGGGGGTAATTCTCTATATCTTTCTCTCAGAGATGCTAGGGAGAAATTACAAGGGTTAGAAGATAAGTTTCCCTGTGCAACTTGGTTACCGATGATGTTTCAAAATCCGGGAATAGTACCACTAACCTGGGAGGATTTACGCGGAGAAAAAACCCCCACCCGAAAATTACACAGGGTGAATGTTATCCAATTATTATTAGCCAGTTTTGTGTGTACTGGGTTAGTGATGGGGGTGCGATCGCTTGGTTGGTTACAGGATAGGGAACTCAAAACTTATGATCAAATGATGGGGATGGGAAGGGAGGAAAAAGCAGATACTCGTATAGTAATTGTCAAAGTCACAGATGAGGACATGAAAAATTTTCCTGGTTTATTCAACACATCTAAAATCACCGATGAATTATTATTAAAAGCGTTACAAAAAATTAATCAACATCAACCCGCAACCATAGGTTTAGATATCCTCCGGGATATTCCCACCTACTCAGTTAATCAAGTAGATATTTATCCCCAATTAACTAGTTATTTGCGAGAAAATTCCCATATTTTCCCCATCTGTAAAGTTGGTGAACACATAATTACCACCTCTGATGATTACGGTTATTCTCCACCCCAGAACAGCAGAAAAAATAATCTTAGCTTTAATGACTTTGTAGTTGATGGCGATCGTGTCCTGCGTCGCCATCTTATTTATATGGACCCCCCTGATAGTTCTGTTTGTCAAGCTCGCCATGCTTTAAGTTTACAACTAGCGCGGAACTTTTTAAGCAAATCAGCAGGAATAAAATTAGAAGTTATACAAACTCCCACAGGTAAGTTATTCCAACTGGGTCAGGTAATTTTACCGGAGTTAAACAACAAAGTCGGCTTTTATCAAACAATAGATGATGGTGGTTATCAAATATTATTGAACTATCGCTCTACCCAAAATATAGCTACAGAAATCAGTTTACACAGGGTAATTAATCATGATTTTCCTGCGGATTTCTTCCAAAATAAAATCGTTCTGGTAGGTTATATATCCAGAGCCAAAGGTAATGATTTCTATGCTACCCCTGTGAGTGATAAACCTGGTGAAGAGATGGCCGGAGTCCAGATTCATGCACATATGACTAGTCAATTAATCAGTATTGCTTTAGGGGAGAGAAAACTATTGACCTTTTTACCTTGGTGGGGTGATGCTGCTGCAATTTTACTGATTACTTTCATAGGGGGTATACCTATTTTATATGGAGGAAAATCATTATCTGTAATCATCATGCTTGGGGAAATTATCATCATAACCGGTATTGGCTATTACGTTTATATTACAGGTCCATTCATCCCCACGATCATCGCATTAGTTTTCATCACAATTTACGCCTATGTTTCACCAATTACCAGAATAAATCATGTTAAGGAAAATAAGTAAAATTAACTATAGATATATCTCAGTATTAATGCTGGGCTTAATCAGCTTCCCACTGATATTACTGAAAGTACAAGGGGAATCTCCCCCCAATCAGGTTTCATTAATTCAATTCCTGCAAAAAAAAGACGAACCACCCCCAGATTTAGGAGACAAAGGCGCACCAGTGGGTAGGGTACAAGGAGGTCCACGTAGTCCTAACAATTGTCCTCACATCCAACCCCCCCTAACTGCTATAGTACCCAGTATTCTTGAACCCAGTCTTTTAACTCTTGTGTGGGGAACAACTATAAAATCATCACCCAGTCTCTGGTTTTATGTTCCCTACTCACCTAGAGATGTGGAGAGCAGTAAATTAATTATCTGGGATGGGGTTGCAGATAGACGAAAACATCAACCAGTTTATCAAGGTAATGTTACCTTAGAAGCAACTCCCGGAATTATTCGCCTATCCCTGGTAGACAAAATCAAACTAGAGGATAATCAGAAATATCATTGGTATTTGTCAGTTTCTTTGAAATGTAATCCCCAAGATGACATTGGTGTGAATGGGTGGGTATGGATAGACAAAGAAAAACTCAATGCTTTAACCCCAACCTTAGCGGGTAAGTCGAAACAAGAGCAGGCTTTTATTTTAGCCCAAGAGGGTATTTGGCAGGATGCTTTTACTTTAGCGGTGGAAAATTCCCCAGCAGATTGGCAAAAATTGTTAATGGATATTGATTTACATGATATAGTTAGGGAAAAGGTAGTAGATTGTTGTAGCCTGGTGGAGTGATCAAGCTATAACCAGTTTCCCACCAAAACAACGTTACCCCAATCACTGGGTGAGAAGTTGTTATTTAAAAGATATAACTGTGCTTTTTGCAGAGCTTGGGCTTTGGTCAAATCAGGATAATTAATTAATTCCTGATAGAATCCTTTGATTAAGACTGCAGTTGATTGATCATCTACTGTCCATAAAGTCGCTAAAGTGCTACGTGCGCCAGAACGGACTGCTAACCCTGCTAATCCTAAAGCTGCGCGGTTATCTCCTGTGGCTGTTTGACAAGCACTCAGAACTAGTAGTTCAATATTCTCAGATGTTAGTGGCTCTCTATTTGCTAATAAATCCCTTAATTCATTAATATTAACAGGTTCATCCCAAGCATATATAACAGTGTCTTGAGGATTAGAGCTAAATTGTCCATGAGTTGCTATGTGAATAATCTGGGGACGAGTTTGACTAACTTTCAGTTGTAAGTTCTTTTTAGTGAACTGTTCCTCACGCAGTTGCTCCCCTGGGAATAAAGACTTGATCTGATCGAGTTCTAACCTGACAAATGGTAAGGGTCCCAAGTTATTTTCATCTGGAAAACTGGGAGCTTGATCTGTACTGATTCCAGCAGATAAGGTAATTGGGGACTGTTGTTTGAGGGTTTGGGGCTGAAGTAATTTTAAACCAGGACTGTAGGCGATCGCATATTTTTGGATTAAATACTTTTCTCCATCATCCAAAACCGCCATCGGAACATTACGTAAGTATCCATCTACAACAAACACCACAGTCTGAATATTATTTGCTGTTAACACAGGATCAACCTGAGCAAACAACCACTGATAAACCTGTTGAGATAACCGGTTTAACTGGGGATCTGGGTAAGATTTTTTGACAATTTCCTGTAATTGTTCTAATTTACTTTCCCATCTCTCCTGAGTAATTTCCGTAGTATAGTGTAATAAAGGTTGTTCAGGTAGAGTGACAATCACCTCTAGGCGTTGGGGTAAAATAATCCCATAAAATATAGCTGTAGGTGATTTAGCTTGGGCTGATTGCTGGACAAAATCATCAATATTAACGGTATTATCTTCTATACAAGCATCTCTAAAAAAGTTTTCTAACTCTGCTAATTGCAAAGACTCAATCACATCACGGGCTTTTCTTAAATCATCTTGACTGGGATGGTCGGTTAAAAGTAAATCTATATATTTCCGATATACTGGTTCAACACTTTCCCTAAAATCATACTGTACATCTGGATTCAAAGTTACCAAATCACTACGCAAATTTTTCAGGTAATTAACCGCATTACCATAAGCTGTGATTGCTGCTGGTTTTTGATGGAGTTGAAGATATAATCTACCTAACTGCCATTGGATTTGATAATCTAGTAGAGAAATATTAAAAGCTGTTAATTGTTGAGTGATATCTAAAGCTAACAGAGTATATTCTTGGGCTTTTTCCCATTCTCCCAGTTGCTCATATACCCTTCCCACCAGAGCTAAAGTATGAGACTGGGTGCGTTGATCTCCTAATTCTGCTGCTGTCTGAGCTATGTCAATTAGTTTTAACAATGTTCTGGAAACTAAATCTTGATTCCAATTATTCTTGGGATCATTTTCCTCCCTGGGTTGCAGACAGGTTAACTTTGTTGCTTCCTGACAGAATTGATATTCAGTTAACTTAATTTCTGCATATAGCCTAGATTGACTCAAGGGTACATTACCAATCAGTTTTTCAGCTTCCTGAATTGGGGATATATCTTGAGATAATTCTATCTGATTGAGAATTGCCTCTAGTTTAATCTGTCCTACTGGTGCTTGACTAGCTGCTTGGCGGTAATCTTGCTGTGCTGGTTGACAAAATTTATCTTGGTTTTCTTCACATAAACTGCGTTTGGTATTACCTAAACTCAGTAAAATATAACTTTCATATTCAGGAAAAGAACCTTGGACAAGGTGCTGTGTCATCTCTAAAACCCCTTGAGACGCAGCCAAATTACCCACACCTCTCAAAGCATTGCCTAAACTATGTAATCCTTTAACTTGAATCAAGTTAACATGATCTAAACTAGGGATTAATGTTTGTAAATTTCCCTGGCAATTTTCAGCATTGATCTGAAAAGCAGTGAGTAAAATCCGACAACTCCTCGGATAAAAGCCCAACTTTTGCATCCCTTGGGCTTGATTGACCTGATTAGCAAATAATAACCCTGATTCACCAATCTCACCATAAATTTTAGCAGCATCTTGCCAACTTTCCACAGCCCGTTCTGTTTGACCGATCATTAACTGATGCTGTCCTTGAATATCCCAAGTTTGGGCTAAAATTCGCTGTTGTTCAGTTGTCTGTTCCAGAGTACCTAGAATATTTAAACTTTCATCTATATATATTGCTGATTTGGGCCAATTTGCTAATTGTTGATAAGTTAAAGCCAGATTACCTAATACCATAGCTCGATTGAGTCTATCTCCCTGGACAGCATAAGCATAATCAGCTTGTTTCCACTTACTTACCGCTGCGGTAAATTCTCCCTGTTGGTATAAATCTTGAGCTTGTTGGACTATTGCTAAGGGATTATTTTGACTCTGAGCAACCACGGGGGAAATGGTCATGGATGTGATAAATAGTAATACTGTTATCAATCCCATATTTTATTAGCACCACAAAATATTACAAAATATTAATATAAATGTAAATGATCATACATCCAGGCGATCGCCAACAAATCACTTTCAGTAAAACCAACTCTTTATGAACAACTTCCTGGTAAATTGATATTATTTCCTGGCCGTTGTAACCCCCTATTCCCAGGGTCATAACCAACCAAGATCACACTACCATCCTGATTAACCACCATACCCCTAGCTGGGACAATTTCCCGGCGATATTTTTTGAAATTGGACTGAGAAACCACTCTCACAGGAGAACTGACCACCGGTTTAACTAACCCCACATCAACAGTATGGGTTTCTAAAACCTGATTGGGAGTCACAGGTAAACCACCCCTACCAGTGCGGTAAAATTCGCTATCACTTCCCTGATAACAGACATTTTCAGCAATTAACCTACTCCCATCTACTATAGTTTCCGGTAGTTCAATTAACCCTTGAGTCGAGTCTACCCCCAGAATCTTAGTTTCAACCACTCCATCAATACCCAATTGTGAACTAGCGCTAATCATACTTTCCGGGGTAAAAAATAGGCGGTTAGTGGTAATTTGAATATTACCTCCATTACCCTCAACAGCATTAGCACTAATTTGACTATTATTTCTCCCCACTAAAAAGCCAGCATTAATATTGATATTACCACCATTTCCCGTACCACCTGCTGCAGTGGTAATCTCACCATTATTCAACCGTAAAAGATTATCAATATCCAAAATAATATTCCCACCCTCACCGCTAAATGTCCCAGCAGACAAAGCCGAACTATCATTAACAGTCAGATTTCCCGCCCTTAAATTAATATTACCAGCATCTCCCCTACCCTCACTACTAACCCCAATTCTAGAACCATTATTTAAGGTAAAAAACATGGGGTCTATGAGAATATTACCCCCCTCTCCTGTAGAGTTAGGGGTTGTAGTTGCTAAAATATTACCCTGATTCAGGTTAATACTTTCAATAATATTAAGGACAATATCCCCAGCCTTTTGCTCACCTTCAGTAACAGATAAAATACGCCCATCTTCCTTAATCTCCAGCTGACGAGCATTCATCACAATATTACCAGCTTTACCTGCTCCCAAGGTGCTAGCATTAATTTCACTACCATTACTCAAAGTCAACACAGATGTATTCACCTCAATATTACCAGCATCCCCTCTACCCGTAGGTTTCACCACAGTAAATACACCACTTACTTGCTCCCTACTTCCCCCCTCAAAAACTACCTGGTCACTAGCAATAATTCTCACATTTCCTGAGTTTCCCTGTCCCCCAGTACTAGCAACCAGTTGAGCCTGATCTGTAATAGTCACCGATGGCGATATAATTATGATATCATTGCCATTTCCCACTGCTCTTGGTTCTACATTAGTGGAAATATTAGCTTTACCGGAAACTTCCACCCCAGCACCAGCATTAATTTCTACCTTACCCGCGTTTCCTTGTCCTCCGGTTTTAGCTTCTATAACCCCATTGTCGGACATTCTGAAAAAACTAGTTGTGATCTGAATATCACCACCATTTCCCGTACCATTTAAAATATCAGAAGAAACCCGACCTAACTTTTGAATATCAACATTATTAGCAGCATTAATAATTATATTTCCCGCCTTTCCTTTTCCCAGGGTAGCTGTAGTTAAACCGCTAAAAGTGCCGATATTTAAAGAATTTGTATTAATGATAATATCACCAGCATTACCCACCCCAGTCAGACCGACATTACTAGATGCACCTGTCAGCGCTCCATTAGCAAATGTTACCTGTTCTCTGGCGTGAATATTGATATTTCCCCCATTACCTTGTCCCGATGTAGAGGCGTTGAGATAGGCATTATTTGTCACTTCTAAAGACCCAGTAGCAATATTAATATTACCTGTATTTCCTACCCCAGTAGCAGAAATCAGATTTTCAGCTACACTCCCAAAACCATCAAATTTCACTAAATTATCAGCATTAATATTAATATTTCCCCCTTGACCCTCCCCTCCTAAGCTAGCTAATAAACTAGCACCATTTATCACCTCTAAAGACCCAGTATTAATATTAATATCACCTGCATTTCCCCGACCCAAGATACCTGCTCTGGGAAAAATTCCGATGACATTTCCTATTGCGGTTCCCACACCGTCAACCTTCATAGTTTGGGTATGAAAATTTAGATTTCCACTATTACCTACACCAAAACTATTAGCTTGAATTTGAGAACCATTAGTAACCTCTAGGGAGTTGGTTTTAATGGTAATATCCCCACCGCTACCTCTAGCTTGACTATTGACACGACTAGAAATTAAACTATCATCTATGCGAGTAGTACCATCGGCGAGAATCTCAATATTACCAGCATTACCAATACCCGATGTACTAGCAGATATTTGAGACCCCTCTGTAATATCTATATGAATGCTGGTAAGATTAATCTTACCAGCATTCCCTATACCAGAAACACCAGCATTAAACACAGAAGAATTGTTGATAGTTAATTGATCAGCGATAACATTAATATTACCCCCATCACCAACCGTATTAGGTTGAGTATAACTCCTCAAATCGCTATAATCGAAAGTAATATTATCCTTGACTGTGAGATTAATATTACCAGCGTTTCCCCTACCTTGATTATTTTCTAAATTAATCTCAACATTTTTAGCTACTAAGGAGCCATTCTTGACACTAATATTTACATCCCCTGCTTTACCTTGCCCATTAGCTGTATAAATGCCAGTATAAATTACCGGTGAATAACCGGTATTCTCAAAAATCACATCTCCTCTTAAAGCCAGAATATTTATGTTACCCGCATTTCCATGACCACTGGTGCTAGTATCAAGATAAGCGCTATCTTTGACAGTTAAAGAACCTGTGGTAATATTAATATATCCGGCGTTACCTGTACCTAAATCTCTCACCAGATTATCAATAACACTGAATCTACCAACTAAATTAATTTGATTTGTATTATTAATTTGAATATTTCCTGCTTGAGTATCTACTGAACCCGAACCTGATGCTATTCCCCCACGCAGTTGACTACCTCTGGTAATATCTAAGTTGCGGGAATTAATGGTGATACTTCCACCACCACCCCCAGTAACATTGACCTGAGCGCCATTGGTTAAACTGACATTTCCTTTGGTTATATCTATATCTGCGCCACCTGAGCTATCAGGAAAACTCAGACGCAAACCCTCATCTAAATTAACTGTACCCGTTTGGGTTAAACCACCTAACTCTACCTGAGTTCCCGGTGATATAATCCTGGCATTATCAATGCTCACATTACCACCGATTAAAGCTAAGGTTTTACCTTCAGGAATGGTGAGATTTGAATTATTCAGGCTAATATTACCAGGATTGTCCCGAAATCTTAACCCTCTGGGAATATTAATATTTAATAAAGGTGGCTGTGTGGGATTAGTAGTATTAAACTCATAATTATCAAATATAACTTTATCGGCTGTAGAGGCCACAAAAGAACCTTTTACATCTAAATTAGCATTAGCTCCAAAGGTAATACCATTGGGATTAATTAAAAATAAGTTCGCATTTCCCAACACTCCCAAAGTTCCCAAAATATTGGAATGACTGATCCCAGTCACCCTGGTTAAAATATTACTAATATTATCTGGGTTGCTAAAATACACCCCCTGGTTTGCACCAACGTTAAAATCTGTAAAACTGTGGAATAAATTAATACCCCTAATTACGCCTCCTTCAATAATATCACTGCTATTTCCTTTGATTGTCTCATTCCTCACAGAAGAATTGAGGGTGTTATCTGGTATCAGTTGAGCTTTAACTAACCGAGGATTTACAGTTGTAATTAAGCTCAAGATGATTGGTAAGATCAATTGACAACTAGAGTATTTTTTGCAACTGTTCATTTTCATAACTTTGAACCCATGGCGATCGCAATACAGATCCCCGACTTCTCACGTCATGATTATACTCTCATCTAATTTAGCCAGAAGTTGGCGCAAAACTCAAGTAAAAAATAGGGTGTTCTGGTGAGTTCACCGCTAAGAGGATGTTTGTCAAGTCATGATTAGTGTATCGAATATTATTTGACCCCTCCCTAAACCTCGCCTTGTAAGGGGAGGGGACTGGATTTGATTGTTTTTTGTGTCTTCCCTGTTCCCTCAGATAAAAATTATAGCATTTCCCATGCTCGTGAGGTACAATTTTTTTTAGTTTGAGGGAACACCGGAACAGGGAATAGGGAATAGGGAATTGGTGTGTACTTCATGAGCCTGAAAAAGGCTATATCAAACATCCTCTTAGTCTGGTTTGATGAGTGTAGATCAGGGCGATCGCCAAACTACCAGTACTGTATCAATTAATTAATACAAGTATTGATTAATTCCTCAACCCCAGCAACTGGCAAAATTTTTGTATTTAATTTTGCAGCTACCTCAGCAACACTCATATCATCTAAAAATATTAATTCCCCATGTTTTAACATCACCTTTGGTAATAAAATTCCATCTCCTAAATCCTTTCCCAGAAGATTTAAAACTAGGTCATGACCCGTAATTAACCCAGTGACAGTAATATTTTGTCCCCAGTAATCACTTGCTAAAGCCTCCATCTTCACTTCTAAACCCTCAACAGTATTGAGGCGTTGTAAAATCGGTTGGAATGCTTGTTCCACAGCATTACCCACCACCCAAGTCAATTTTTTCGGTTCATCTAGCTTTGACGGTAACAACTGCGCTGCGGTAGATGCAAATTGCTGAATAAATAAACGAATGGAACCCACACCGTTATCAATCTGTGGATACTCTTCATATTCTGCTGCGCTGGGTAATTCCTCACCCGCAATCAAAAACCACTCATCTGCTAACCAAGCAAAACCCGATCCCAATTGGTGGCGAAATTTCTGGGACATGGTTTTGACTTGGGAAATCACTTCTTGAGCCTTTTCCCTTGTTACCGGTATCAGCTCATCTGCTGCGGGGCGAAACCGCGTCAAACCCAGGGGAACTACTGCTACTGATGCCACAGCGGGTAATTCTCCAGTATGAAATACTGCTAAGTCTTTCAGTGTTTGTTCTAGGTGTTGACCATCATTGATCCCAGGACAAACAACTACTTGAGCATGAATTTGTAGTCTGCGGTCTTGGAACCATTTAATTTGTTGTAAAATTTTGCCTGCACGTTGATTTTTTAGCAGTCTAATTCTGATTTCCGGTTCCGTAGCATGAACAGAAACGAACAAGGGAGACAGGCGCATTTGTTCAATCCGCAGCCATTCTCTTTCGGGTAAATTGGTCAGGGTTAAATAGGAACCATATAAAAAGCTCAGACGGTAATCATCGTCCTTTAAGTACAAGCTGGAACGCTTACCGGGTGGTTGCTGGTCAATAAAGCAAAAGGGACAACGGTTATTACATTGAATTAAACCGTCAAATAAAGCAGTTTCAAATTCTAGCCCCAAGTCTTCATCGTAATCTTTTTCTATTTCAATGTGATGAGTTTTTCCAGATGGGTCTAAAACTTCTAGTTCTAGCACTTCGTCAGCACAGAGAAACTGATAATCAATTAAATCACGGGGTTGTATGCCATTGATGGCAACTATAGCATCCCCCGCTTCAAAGCCAATTTCTGCGCCTATAGAATCGGGTAATACTCTGGTGATTTGAGCGGGACGGATGGTAGACATGATGAGAAACCCGGAACCAATGAATATCAACTATTGTTCAACAATCCGGTGCTAATTGCACCTAAGATTGCTACACCAAAGGCTAGGCGATACCAAATAAATACCCAGGTGCTTTGGGTTTTTAGGAATTGTATCAACCCAGCGATCGCCATATATGAAAATATCCCAGATGAAATGACTCCGACAACCATAGGAACCATACCCACATTACCTACACCCACTGCTAAAAAATCTTTCAACTCCACTAATCCTGCTAGGGTAATGGCGGGAATTCCCAGCAAAAACGAAAATCTTGCAGCTGTATCCCGCTCTAAGTTCATAAATAGTCCACCAGTCATAGTGGAACCTGAACGAGATACCCCAGGTATTAAAGCCAAGCATTGAACTAAACCCATCCATAACCCATCTTTCATGGTCAGATGCTCAAAGTCACGTTGACGTTTACCCAGTTTTTCTGCTATTCCCAATAACAGCGACATGAATATAGAGGCTATGGCGATCGCTGCTAGACTTCTCAGGGGTGAATTATCGTAGTCTGGGATTAATCCTTTAATTAACAGTCCTAAGAAGATAATCGGGACTGTTCCCAAACTAATTCCCACAAATAGCTTGAAGTCATGGCTTTGGTAGTCTTTGACGGCGATCGCTTTTGCTGCTCCCTTGATGATTTGGGTCATATCACCCCAGAAATACCACAGCACAGCCACAATACTACCCAGTTGAATAATCGCCGTAAAAGCTACCCCCGGATCCCCCCAACCCAGCACTACAGGTACAACCTTTAAATGTGCTGAACTGCTGATGGGAAGGAATTCAGTCATTCCCTGGACAAAGCCTAAAAAAATAGCTTGCAGGATATTCAGTTGCTGTACCTCCCCTGACCCCAGGAGAGTTTCGGTACTTAAAACCTTTGCTGGAAATGCTGCAACCGAGTAAATAGCAGATGCTGCACTTAGGAATACGAACCATTGCCGTTTTGATAAAACCATTTAATTTATTTGTGATAGCCAAGCGCTAGAACCAATTATAAAAACATCTGTTTGGGCCACTTGCCAGGAAAAAGTCATCAGCACAGTTTACCCTGCTGCTAGTCAATTTATGCAAAAATTAGGTAAACTAAAAATCCCCCCCCAGGGCATTTTTAACTGTGATATCTTAATTAACATAAAGTTTAGTAACAAATATTAAAAACTTTGATTAACAATACTTTGTCTTCCTATGGCTGCACCACGCCAGCCATCACTACTCCCCAGACTCCTATAAATACTGATTTACCCCCCATTGACCAGGGGCAAAATAGTATCCATAAGTTAGAATCTACACTTGGCTTATCTGCTTCCCTACTCATATCTACGACCAAGGGACAGACTTGGTTAATCTTGGCTGCGGCTGTGTTTTTGGTATCAGTACCAGTATTTATAGAAGCGCCATTAGTGCGATCGCTACCAGTGCTAAGTGTAGCCCTGACAGGATTTTGGGTATGGCTGAGTTTTATTTTAATGTCGCGTCCTCAAACTTATATATGGGGAGATTTGCTTTTTGGCTTTAGCTGGAGTTGGTTAGCAGGAGCCATTTACTGGGGTTGGTTACGTTGGGAACCTTTATGGCATTTACCAGTAGAATCAATCGGTTTGCCATTTGCCGCTTGGTGTCTCCTTAAGAATTGGGGGCCAATTGGTAACTGGTTTTATTTAGGTTCCTTACTCGGTACAGCTTTGACTGATGTATATTTTTATATAGTAAACTTGATGCCTTATTGGCGGCAAATTATGCAGGTAGACCCGAATAACGTGTCACCAATATTACAAAATGCCTTAATCCAAGTACAAACGCCCTGGGGACAAGGCTGGGCAGTAATGGGGCTACTAATGCTATTAACCGCAGGGGTTTTACCCTTACGTACAAAATCAAAACATTGGTACGCCTTTAGTGGCGCAGTTTTAAGTACAATTTTGGTAGATAGCCTGTTCTTAATAGCTGCATCTGCCGCTTAAAAATTCTCTCAATATGTTGCTAGTATAGAAAAAACCTATCTATAGGTTTTGCCAAAATCCCAGTCATCTAGATAACTTTTTGTAAACATCAGACCCAACCCAGTAGCAGCAAATATTGGGGGTATTAATACACTGTATATTAGTTTTTGATGACTGCTATGTGCTGACTAGGCTATGAAGCTCCAATTTCAGGTAAAGGAAGATCATGACGATCATATAGATATACTCAACCTATCTATGGTCAAGAACCGAAGATGAGACGCTGACCAGTATTCAACGGTATGCTTGACATCTTTGGCCTGAATTCAGCTTATAGTTGATAGCATTTAGCAAAACATGATTATCTTATTTTCATGGAAAGAGGGAGAAAAATTGTGAAAACATTGGTGCGTTTATTAACAGTATTTAGCTTGGTAGTCGGATCCTGGGGATGGCTGGGAACAACTCAGATAGCTGCGGCTGCTAATATAAACAGTGTGACTTTTAGTCCAGTGGCAGTTTTGGCGGTGACACGGCAGAATAGAGCAGATGCTAAGTTAGGCACAGAATTTGGTCAAAAAGTTGATTTGAATAACACCAACGTGCGAGCTTTTCAACAGTATCCAGGTCTGTACCCCACCCTAGCCAAAAAAATCGTACTCAATGCTCCTTACGATCAGGTGGAAGATGTCTTGAATATTCCGGGATTAAGCGATCGCCAAAAAGAACTTTTACAAGCTAACTTAGATAACTTTACAGTCACCGAATTAGAAACCATCTTCAACGCTGGAGACGATCGCTTTAACAACGGCATCTACAGATAACTGTCTCAACAGTTAAGCTAACTAAATATACTCAATAGCAGCCAACTTCCTAATTTTAGGGAGTGGCCGCTTTTTCTCAAAATGGGAGAGACCCGTCCCACTACTCCCTAATTAAAAGCCCCTGCTACCCAAATTAGACTTTGCTGCAAATAGATATTCCTAGCCAATTTGATGTTTTAGTAGTCGGTGCTGGTGCTGCTGGACTATATACAGCACTGTGTCTACCAGAGAAATTGCGAGTTGGCTTAATTACCAAAGAAACTGTCTGTTTATCTGCCAGTGATTGGGCCCAAGGAGGTATTGCGGCCGCCATCGCCCCAGAAGATTCGCCTTCATTACACATTGAGGATACATTACACGCAGGTGCAGGCTTGTGCGATCGCACAGCCGTAGAATTCCTAGCCCAAAGAGCAAGTGAGTGTATTCAATCCCTGGTAAACTTGGGAGTAGCCTTTGACCGTAACGGTCAAGCTTTGGCTTTAACTTTAGAAGCCGCCCATTCTCACCCCCGCGTTCTCCATACCGCCGATAGTACAGGTAGGGAAGTCACCACCACCCTGACAGCACAAGTATTGCGTCGCCAAAACATTCAAGTGATCCAGCAAGCTTTGGCTTTGAATTTGTGGCTAGAACCCCAAACCGGCAGATGTCAGGGTATCAGCCTATTCTATCAAGGTAAAATCACACCCATCAGAAGCTCTGCCGTGGTTTTGGCAACCGGTGGCGGTGGCCAAGTCTTTGCCCAAACAACTAACCCAGCCGTCAGTACAGGGGATGGGGTAGCTATGGCCTATCGAGCCGGGGCTATTCTGCGAGATTTAGAATTCGTGCAGTTTCACCCCACTTCCCTCACCTTACCGGGTGCAGACCACTTTCTGATTAGTGAAGCTGTACGTGGCGAAGGCGCACACTTGATTGATGACACTGGACGGCGTTTTGCTTTTGATTATCATCCCGCAGGTGAACTAGCACCCAGAGATGTAGTTAGTAGAGCTATTTTCAGCCATCTTAAACACACCGCCGTTGATCTTGCTACCGCCCACGTCTGGTTAGATATGCGCCCCATATCTCCTGAGAAAATTCGTCATCGCTTTCCTAATATCATTAAAGTTTGTCAATATTGGGGAATTGATGTCTTCCACGAACCCATTCCTGTAGCCCCAGCTGCCCATTATTGGATGGGTGGTATTGTTGCTGACTTAATGAATCGCACCAACATTCCCGGTTTGTACGCAGTGGGAGAAAATGCCAGTACGGGGGTACATGGTGCCAATCGTTTGGCGAGTAACTCTTTGCTGGAATGTATTGTTTTCGGAGCCCAGATGGCAAATATTGATCTCCAAGATATGACACCATCCTCAGAAGTGCCAATAGTGCCAGCAGAAGAATTCAGCCTCGATATCAGTGAATGGCAAAGCCAAAAAACACAGCTAGAAATACTGAGAAAAAATTTACCAATTTTGCTGTGGCAAAGTGCGGGAATTTGTCGGGAGCAGTCAGGTTTAGAATCAGCCATTGCCATTGTAGAATCTTGGCAAAAAGATTTTGCCGCTTTACCTTTGAGTCAATTCCTAGTTTCTTTGAGTCCTAATCAATCGGTGAGTTTCCAGATCACAGATGTGGAACAGCAATTGCGACTTTGGGCAGAAACCCGGAATTTATTAGATATAGCGCATCTGATTCTCAAAAGTGCCGCATTTAGAACTGAAAGCCGGGGTGGTCATTACCGCCTAGACTATCCTCAACCAGACCCAGATTGGCAAGTCCATACTCTAGTACAAAAATCCCAATACCATAAATCTATGATTTGGAAAGATTAGTCATTTTCCATGGCAAAAAAAAGTCAACAATAATGTTGACTGTTGATTTTTGATGGGTGTTGATTTGACAGTCAGTACTAACAGCCAACCTTGATCAATCATCGAAAATACTGAAAGTTCTTAGGTCCAGTGTAGCCGGAAATTCTAGCCAGTTCGTCGAGGTTTTGAACCCCGCTATAGACTTCACCATTAATGATCCAAGTAGGGAAGCCTTTAATGTTGGCAGCTTGACACACTTCTGGTTGACCTTTAGGGCTGTCAGCAGCACACTCCACCATAGTATTGTTCTGTTCAAGAATCTTGTAAGCTTCTTTACCGAAAAGTTGCTTTTGTTCATGACAGTGAGGACACCAATAGGCAACATATTCCTTAGCATCTATGGTTGTTAGGTGTCTTGCTAGTTCAATTTCTGCCTCACCAGATGTAGTGGTGATTTCCCAACCAAAAGCTGGGTCAGGATTTACTTGGGGTGTAAACCTAATTCTTTGAGGTTCTCCAGAAGTTGTACCTGAAGAATTCACCCCAGCATACACACCCAAAGTACCAATCAGTGTGATCATGGCCACAATAATAGCGGTAAACAAAATTTGCCCCCAGTCCTCCCAAGGCCGACCGATAATGGTCAAAACTAAAAGACTCACAGAGAACACAGCGGAGGCAATACAGTAATAACAAACAGCTTGGATTTGGAATGCCAGTAGGTACATTAAATAGCCACTGAAAACAGACATAGCCACGGATACTACCAACAGTAGCCACCCAGTTGAGTTTTCCAGTTGTTTGACAGTATTTTTATCACTTGGTTTCCAAGCTAAGGGAGCAACAGCCAAAATCACCATACTCACATACGCTAAAAGCCCAAATAAGGCTAAGGGCGCAGACAGGTTAAGAATGGTGATGGTTGCCCAAGGACTGGAAAGGACATCATTACAGCCCCTGGCACCAGCTTGGGCTACACAAGCGGCACTGCCTCCTGTTAACTTTTCTATGGTGATGTAACCTGTGGTCAAGGCACCAAATCCAGCGATCGCGGCCATCAATGGACGCGACCATTTATGAATCCAAGGAGTAGAACGGCGGCGAATCATAAACTGCTAATTGGTGATTGGTCATTGGTGATTGGTCATTAGTCATAGTCTGGGAAAATTACTTCCCGAACCTTCCCTTGGAGTCTCCTAAGAATGTATTTTCACAGCCCCAGAAATAGACTGAATCTTGCCGTTGGGATGCCAACGAGTATGGGCAGCTTCCACAAATTGACTGACGCGAATCGGGTCAATTGGTTGCTCGATGCGACCATGGCGCTTCAGGGAACTGGAAACAATCACCCCATTTGCTGCCTGCATCAGTGTAGCAATATTTTGCCAGTTCGCTCCACTACCTATAAACACTGGAGTGCCATTTGCCTCTCCAATAGCTAGTTCCAGGTCTTCTTGGTTAGGAGGACTACCAGTAGCCCAGCCAGACAAAATTATGGCATCTGCTAAACCTCTTTCAATGGTGTCTTTCACGGCAACTGTGAGATTAGGGGAACCCAAGGGGCGGGCATGCTTCACCAACACATCAGCTAGAATTTTGACATCACAGCCTAATTCTCGGCGATAACGCAGTAATTGATGAGCTTCACCTTCAATTAATCCTTGATCCGTTGCCATCACCCCTGTCAATACATTGACGCGAATGAATTGTGCTTGGGTGGCGTAGGCGATCGCCATTGCACTTTTGCCGTCATTGCGCAAAACATTTAAACCAATGGGCAATGTCACTAAATTTTTGATTCGTTGTACCACCACAGTCATGGCACTTACAACAGCTGGATCAACTTGGTTTTTGGTAAAAGGCGCGTCAAAAAAGTTTTCCACAATAATGCCGTCTACTCCTCCACTGGCCAGGGCTGCTGCTTCTTGTTCGGCACGCTGAATTACCGCTTTGAGATTACCTCCCCAACGGGGCGAGGTGGGTAGTGGTAGTAGATGAACCACACCAATAATTGGTGTTCGAGTTTTAAATAACTGATATAAGTCCACGTCTTAGTTTTATACCTAATATTTGGGGTGCTTTGCGGGGTCTAGTGTCCACCAGTCTAGAGTCTATAATTTATTTGACTGTGCCAATTTTAGATTTTGGATTCCTCAATTTCGGATTTGTCCATTTCAGTTTTTTGAGATTTTCAATCTAAAAACTCAAAGAAAATTCTTTGATTCCCTCCGCCCAGCCGCTTTTGGTCCGCACAAATCTCAAATCCTCAACGTCTCTACTACCCTCTACCTTGACCAGAGTCAACCTCATAGGGTGGTAGTGCGGGGTGGCATAGGAGAAGGTAAATCTCATATCCTTAACCTGTATGCCCTTGTGGGTGCAGTCAATCTAAAATTGCCAATCTCAAATCCAAAATTGTTTGACTGTTGACTATTGAACGCCAGTCACCTGAAGTCCGGGAACCCGATCATGGCGCTGGCTCCTCTTGACTTTTAACTAACTAGTCAAGTGTTTTTTGAGTTGGTTGTCTTACTACCTCTTCCCTAGGTTGGAAATTATCGTAAAACCTCCTCTAAGATATGTTAAGATAAAAATAGGCTAGAAGAGGAGTTTGCCACTCACAAGACGCAAGGCAACTTCCCCCGGTTTATGCGCCCCGCCCACGCACCGTCGTCGGCAAAGCCTGACCGTCAGGGTAGGTTTACTGCTTTATTAGGCGTTGTCTCGTACTCCTGGGTCCTAATCACCTACCCAGAGAGCGCGGTTTCCCTGAGGGTAGCGACTTTTCAAAACCAGCCATTTGGGCGGCTTCCCGACGGGTAAATTAACACAGGCGCTGCGGTAATCAAAAATACCAACAGACAAGTTAAAAAAATATAAGTGTTAAACATACTCAAAGACACTTAACCTACCCTGGGAAATAGACTAAGTAGTACATATATAATAACATGGCCGGAAAATCTCCTATGGCACTGCACCCGCGGGCAGTAGGTGGCAGTGAAAAACTGTTGTTCTAGCCCCTGACTGTGTAAAGGTGTATATCACAAGAAGCGAAACCATCGCTGCTTGTTTATCCGACTAGAAAAAACGGAAAATGTTTTCAAAATATGGGTGAAAAGCCAACCATTGCCATTTCGCACCTGGGTTGCGAGAAAAATCGAATTGATACAGAACATATGCTAGGACTGCTTGTAGAAGCAGGCTATGGTGTAGATACAAATGAAGAGTTAGCAGACTATGTTATAGTTAATACTTGTAGTTTTATAGAAACAGCAAGACAAGAATCTGTCAGAACTTTAGTAGAACTGGCAGAAGCCAACAAGAAAGTTGTGATTACTGGCTGTATGGCCCAACACTTCCAGGAACAATTATTAACAGAGTTGCCGGAAGCAGTGGCACTAGTAGGCACAGGTGATTATCACAAGATTGTAAGTGTAATTGAGCGTGTAGAACAAGGAGAGCAGGTCAAAGAGGTTAGTCCAGAGCCGACCTACATTGCAGACGAGACCACACCGCGTTATCGCACTACAACTGAAGGCGTTGCCTACCTGCGAGTGGCCGAAGGATGTGATTATCGTTGTGCATTTTGTATTATTCCCCATCTGCGAGGGAACCAGCGATCGCGTACTATTGAATCTATAGTTACTGAAGCAGAGCAGTTAGCCAGTCAAGGCGTGCAGGAAATTATTTTAATTTCCCAAATCACCACCAATTACGGCTTAGATATCTATGGACAACCAAAGTTAGCCGAATTGCTTCATGCTCTAGGTCGAGTAGATGTACCGTGGATCAGAATGCACTATGCATATCCCACCGGGCTGACCCCAGATGTCATAGAGGCAATCAAACAAACCAAGAATGTATTACCATATTTAGACTTGCCCCTACAACATTCTCATCCAGATATTCTGCGCTCAATGAATCGTCCCTGGCAAGGACGGGTAAATGATGGGATTATTAAACGCATCAAAGCAGCCCTACCAAACGCCGTACTCAGGACAACATTTATAGTTGGGTTTCCCGGAGAGACAGAGGAACATTTTGAGCATCTACTAGAATTCATCAAGCGCCACGAATTTGATCATGTGGGTGCATTCACCTTTTCGCCGGAGGAAGGAACACCCGCCTACAAGCTAGCTAATCAGTTACCCCAAGAGGTGATGGATGAGCGCTGGCATAGATTAATGGCGCTTCAAGAGCCAATTGCCGCCAAAAAAAATCAACAGGAAATCGGCAAAATCGTTGATGTGTTGATTGAACAAGAACACCCTGAAAGTGGAAAGCTCATAGGTCGCTCTGGCAGATTTTCCCCAGAAGTCGATGGTCAGATATATGTCGATGGGGCGGCAAAATTGGGAACCATTGTGCCAGTAGCGATTCACGGTGCTGATACATATGACCTCTACGGTGAAGTTGTCAGTAGTTAGCACAAGTAGAAGTAGCTTTCACTGAGTGCAGTACTGCCATCTCCCAGGGTATCGACTAGAAGAGAAGTCATGTCAGAGCGGCAAAGGGTATCGCTGAGTCTACTTTCCAGAGTATCCCTCGGCGTTAGTTGACTGCGTAGCATCCTCACCTAAAAGAGGGTTGCAGACACTTTTTTTAAATCTGGCAAACCAATACAACTGCCGTCAGATTTACCAAACCAAAACCAAAAAACAAAATCTAGGAGAATTAATGACTCTTTCGTTCCAAGAATTAGGTATTTCACAAAAACGTGTTGAGCAATTAGAAAACATTGGCTTTACCACACCTACTAATATTCAAGCCCAAGCCATACCCCAACTGCTAGCAGGTCGGGATGTAGTCGGTCAATCCCAAACTGGAACAGGCAAAACAGCAGCATTTTCTCTGCCAATTTTAGAGCAGCTAGATGTGAATCACAAAGCCGTACAAGCGATGGTATTGGCACCAACCCGTGAGTTAGCAATTCAAGTTCACGATGCCATCAACCAATTCGCAGGTAACGAAGGATTACGGATTCTGGCAATTTATGGTGGTCAGTCCATTGAACGCCAAATGATGCAACTAAAACGTGGTGTTCACATGGTTGTAGGTACACCAGGGCGGATGATTGACTTACTAGATAGGGGTTGTTTAAAACTCGATCAAGTCAAGTGGTTTGTCTTGGATGAAGCCGATGAAATGTTGAGCATGGGCTTTATTGATGATGTGATCAAAATCCTATCTCAAGCCCCCAAAGAGCGGCAAACAGCTTTATTCTCAGCAACCATGCCACCGTCAATTCGCATGATTGTTAATAAATTCCTGCGAAACCCCGCCACAGTCACCGTTGAGCAGCCAAAAGCCACACCCAACAAAATCAATCAAGTAGCTTATCTTATCCCCCGCCACTGGACAAAAGCTAAAGCATTACAGCCAATTCTAGAAATGGAAGATCCAGAAACAGCTTTAATCTTTGTGCGTACCAGAAGGACGGCGGCGGAACTCACCAATTTACTACAAGCAGCCGGTCATAGCGTGGACGAATACCACGGCGACTTGTCTCAACAAGCACGGGAGCGATTATTGACCAGATTCCGTAATCGTCAAGTGCGATGGGTAGTAGCTACTGATATTGCAGCACGGGGTTTAGATGTCGATCTGCTCTCCCATGTCATTAACTACGACTTACCAGATAGCGCCGAAACCTATGTTCACCGCATTGGTCGTACCGGTCGCGCTGGTAAAGAAGGTACAGCAATTTCATTAGTACAGCCCTTTGAGCGGCGTAAACAACAGGTATTTGAGCGCCATAACCGCCAAAATTGGCAATTGTTGTCCATTCCTACACGGGCCCAGATTGAAGCGCGACATATCCAGAAATTACAAGAACAAGTTAAAGAAGCCTTAACTGGCGAACGCCTAGCTTCATTCTTGCCCATAGTTAGCGAACTACTTGAAGAATATGATGCTCATGCGATCGCCGCAGCCGCATTACAAATTGCTTATGATCAAACTCGTCCGGCTTGGTTGCAATCAGGGGTAGACCCCCAAGATGATGAACCGTCCTCCTCCAAACCGAAGTTAACCAAGCGTCGTAGTGGTGAATATTCCGGTGAGAGAAACCGCTCCTCCTGGAACAAATCGGACAGCAATGGTGGAGACGAAGGTAACCGAGGGACTCCCAAGCCCAAGCTGCGAACCCGCCGTGACGCTTCTGTGTCATCCTCAAATGCACTTAGAGAGTAAGGTTGATTAACTCAACCAAGGACGACTGACCTGTTCTAGTTGTCCAATTTCATCGGTGTTTAATCTCCAGCCCAAAGCGCCTGCATTTTGTTTGACATGTTGGGGAGTCTTTACCCCAGCAATGGGAATCACATTTCCTTGAGCAATTAACCAATTCAGGGCTACTTGGGCAGGAGTGCGACCATACTTTTCTCCCAGACTGTTGAGTAAAGAAATGACTGGAGCAATTTTCTGTAAACCTTCTTTACTAAACCGCGGATCCATCTTCCTCACACCACTGGGAGTTTCGGCGCACTCAGGTGTGTATTTACCTGTCAGCAATCCCTGAGCCAGGGGACTATACGCCAAAATAGTCACGCCCAATTCTTGGGCTGTGGCTGAAATTCCATTAGTTTCAATTTGGCGGCTTAATAAAGAGTAGCGGACTTGGTTCACAACTAAAGGTATTCCCCGGGACGCTAATATTTGATGGGCTTCTCGCATTTGAGTAGCTGAATAATTACTTACCCCCACCGCCGCAATTCTACCCCGCTTCACTTCATCGGCTAGGGTATTCATCAAAGTTTCTTGACTTAAAAAGAAAGCAAAGGGCCAATGGACTTGATAGAGTTCAATGCGCTCTAGTTGTAACCGTTTGAGACTCTCCGTTAAAGCATCTGAAACAGACTGACTTGTAAACCGCCAAGGTAAAGGGCCGAATTTCGTAGCTATTTGCACAGGTTTTGATGCTGTTTGCATGAATTGCCCTAATAATTTTTCTGACAGTCCCATTCCATAAACTTCAGCAGTGTCAAAGAAAGTCACACCAGCCTCCAATGCTGCTGTAAACGCTCCTTCCAACTCTTGGGTACCGTAGCCATTGCCATAATTCCAGAAAAGTTTATCACCCCAAGCCCAAGTGCCAATACACAGGGGTGTAACACTCGGTCCATTTTGTCCTAATGTGATGTTTTCCATGTTGAATATTTATTTTATTTACATTTCTTTACTTCTTTAGTTTACCGTCACAATATTTTTTCAACAGACTATTGGCGGTTTTGAAATGAAAATCCTTGCGTTGATCAGCAACTTTTTTATGTTGCCTACTCAAACCAATGTTTAGCTGTGAGATCATGTGAATGCAATGGCAGTATTATGAAATCGTTTATGAGATTCTAAACTGTGTAACCCATCTTGAAAAATAGCTATGGCAAGCGGCGAAGTATTTGATTCTCAAACCAACTCCCAGATTGTACCTAAAGTTAATGTACTGACCATGTTTCGGTTAGGCTTATTTCAAATGGGATTGGGCATCATGTCACTTCTAACTCTGGGGGTGCTGAATCGAATTATGATTAAGGAATTAGCACTTCCAGCCACTTTGGTAGCTGGAACTATAGCCATGCACCAACTGGTTGCACCCGCCAGACTCTGGTTTGGTCAAATGTCTGATGCAAAACCTTTATTAGGATATCATCGCACCGGTTACATTTGCTTGGGCGCGGCTGTATTTGTCACTACATCTTTTTTAGCAGTACAAGTAACTTGGCAATTAGGAGCCAGTTTTTATGCTCAGGGTTGGACATTACCAACCTATGGTTGGGTGGCTTTGCTGGGGGGGATTTTTGCTTTCTATGGATTGGCTTTGAGTTCTAGTTCTACTCCTTTTGCGGCTTTGTTAGTAGATGTTTCCGACGAGGACAATCGCTCTCAATTAGTGGGTGTTGTCTGGTCAATGTTAATGGTGGGTATTGTCATTGGTGCAATTATCAGTTCTGTGTTATTACCAGCACCAGGCAATGAGGCACAAGTGTTAGACACAACTTTAACATCTCTGTACAGTCAACCTGAACAGTTAGCAGCATTACAAAACTCAATTAACCGCCTATTTTTCATCCTCCCATCTGTGGTTTTTGGTTTAGCTGTATTATCCACATACAATGTGGAAAAAAAATATTCTCGTTATGGCTTGCGTTCAACTGCGATCGCACGAGAAGACAAAATTACTCTGCAAACAGCATTTAAGGTACTGACTGCTAGTCGCCAAACAGGTTTATTTTTTAGCTTTTTGTTGGTTCTCACCATCAGTTTATTCATGCAAGAACCTGTGCTTGAACCTTATGGTGGTGAAGTTTTTGGTATGTCTGTGGGGGAAACTACTAGACTTAATGCTTATTCGGGAGTAGGGACGCTCATTGGTCTGGGTTCTACAGGATTCCTAGTTGTACCACGCTTAGGTAAACAAAAAACTGCTAAGTTGGGGTGTTTTTTGGTGGCATTTTCCTTTGTATTGATCATTTTAGCGGGATTTACTGCCAATCAAAAACTACTTCAAGGCGCGTTATTTTGTTATGGTCTCACCTCTGGTATGACGACAACCGGGGCGATTAGTTTAATGTTAGATTTAACCGCAGCAGAAACAGCTGGGACATTTATCGGCGCTTGGGGTTTAGCACAAGCAATTTCCCGCGGTGTGGCTACTGTGAGTGGCGGTGCTGTGTTGGATTTGGGGAAAGGAATTTTCTCACAAACATTAATGGCTTATAGTTTAGTTTTTGGAATCCAAGCACTGGGAATGCTGCTGGCTGTGTGGTTTCTCAACCGCGTTAATGTTAGGGAATTTCAAACCAATGCCAAACAGGCGATCGCCTCGGTTTTAGAAAGTGATTTAGACTAAATATTGGTTGAAGGAACGCCTTGGGGTGAGAATTAATTCATGAATGATTTTTGGACAGCAATTCTGGACTTTGCCGAAACCACCACTACCAGAGTGGGAAAGCAACTTATGCAAGATTTTGGGAAAGTGCAGGCTTCCCAAAAAGCTGACGGTAGTTTAGTTACCCAAGCCGATAAATGGGCTGATCAGGAAATTTGTGATGCGATCGCTTCTCATTTTTCTGGTTATGGTATTTTAAGCGAAGAGAGTGACAAAGTTTTTCCCGATACAGAATGGTGTTGGGTCATAGACCCTTTGGATGGCACTACTAACTTTACTAGGGGTCTTCCCATCTGGTCAATTTCCATGGGTCTCCTGTATCGAGGTACACCCATATTTGGGTATGTTTACGTCCCCCCACTAGGTCAAGCTTTTCATGGTTTCTGGGCAGGTTCCTCTGGATTAGTCACACCTTCAGGGGCTTTCCTCAACCATCACCCTATCCATAGCAGTAGTGATGATGCTACTAAAAATCACTTTTTTAACCTCTGTTCCCGTAGCACTTCCGTGATTCAAAGGGATTTTCCCTGTAAAATTCGGATGCTGGGTGTAGCTAGCTATAATTTCCTCACAGTCGCTACAGGGGCTGCACTAGGTGGTATTGAGGCTACACCCAAGGTTTGGGACATCGCCGGGGCTTGGGTGATTGTACAGGCTGCGGGTGCTAGCTGGGTACCTCTCCAGGATGAGCCTTTTCCTTTGTCATCAGGGCAAGATTATAGCGATCGCTCTTTTCCTACCCTGGTTCTCAGTCGCCGGGAATTAGTACCGCTATTTACCCCATTTCTGGAAAAGTTAAAACTTTAAGTATAAATCGTATTTATACTTATTTTAATGGTAGTTTATCTTTCATTCCTTACCAGAAAAGCCTACTTTTTTTGGCAGATGGTCAAAATTACTTAAGCACAGATTAAGTAATATTATAAACTGTCTCGTCTTCTTTTCGCCATGCCGGATCAACAATACAAATAAATACCAACGGTTCAACACCACAGTTGCGGATAAATTGCCTGGTATTGGGAGGAATATACACCGCATCCCCTGAACTGACTATTTGAGTTTCATCATCAATGTGCATTTCTCCCTGTCCACTGAGAATATAATACACTTCTGAAGTTGTCAGGGAGTGGGGTTGAGAAGTTTTCCCCACTGGTAAGGTTGCATGAGCTAAACTATACCTTAATGCCAGGGGTTGTTTATCAGGGTGTAGCAGTTCCCGCAGAATGGTATTATCTCCGGCAATGAATTCTTGACAGTCTTTGAGGTTTTGAACTAGCATAAATTAGCTTTTTCTCATGGGCGGTTTTCCCTTGCCTATTTTAGTAAAGCATGGGATTAGTTTTTGGTTGATAGTCAGAACAATCAATAGCCTCTTCTGTACTGGCAGTAGAAGGGTGTACAGTACATTTTAGGCGGTAATTATTGGTAAAAAATTGGCAGCTAGGGCAGGGGATTTGATGCATTTGTTTGGCTGTGGTCACACTATCTCGAGCTGCTGACCAAAGACTCCAAGCAAACAGAATAATTACAGTCCAAGCGGTAACAAAGCAAATAGGGATTAATAATGGTTGAATCCCCCGAATGCAAAGATTTATTAACTCTAACACGGTAACTCCTGATCATAATTAAGAGTTAGAAGTATATTAACTCCTAACCCATCATTTTTTCCCCTGGCTAGAGAAACTAAATGCCAGCATGGCCCAGAGCTATACCAGCCACCAACATTCCCAAGACTAGGAAGGGTTGGGCGCTGGCTTGGTATTTAACGTCATTTTTCAGAGGGTCACGCAGGAAATACATATCTTGGAAGGTGATTTGGGGGATGATTAACAACAGTAAAATTGCGGCATACAAGTTTTCATGAATAGTAATCAGGTAAACTGCAATCACCGCTTGAAAAACATCAATCATGGCTGCACAGACCCAAGCGGCTCTGGTGACACCAAACATCACAGGTAATGATTTTAATCCGAACTGGCGATCGCCTTCCACACTCTTAAAATCATTAACAATAGCAATACCCAAACCAGCCAAGCTGTAAACCACAGTGATCACGACAATTTTCCAATTCAGTTCACCAAACAACGCATGACCCGTACACCAAGGAAAAGCCATATAGCTAGCACCAAGAGCATAACCGCCTAACCAACCGTTTTGTTTGAGCTTTAATGGTGGTGCAGAATAAATATAAGCAATAAAAGAACCCAGAATAGCTATAGTTGTGATTGTGGGAAATTCATTACCAGCCCACACATCTAATACAAAAGCCAGAGCATTACCAGAGATTAACAATACCCAAATTTGGGTAATGACTTGGGGTAAGGGAATAGCACCAGAGGGAATCGGGCGGTAGGGTTCATTTACCGCGTCAATTTCCCGATCATAGTATTCATTGAGAGTTTGGGTATAACCGGCGAGTAACGGACCCGAAAGCAACATACAAGCCGCGGATTTCAAGACATTTTCCCAAGTCCAGGTGTAATTACCCGCAGAGGCCGCACCACAGACCACCCCCCAAATCAGGGGAATCCAGGTGATGGGTTTCATCAGTTGTAAGCGGATTTTCCAGATGGACTTTTCCCCCGGTGCTGCGCCTTTCATCCCCAGTAATTGGCGAGTTTTGGCGCTGCGGTCAGCAACTGCTGTCATTTCCTGGTTGGGTTTAACTGAATCTATAGCCTCTGCTGGCTGGGAATTAGGTTTAATAGGGGTTGGTTCTGACATCAGACTTACTTATGAATGGGAAGAGGGACTAGGGAATGGGGAATAGATGGTTTTGATTACCCAATTCCCAGTACCCAGGACTTAAAAAGAAATTATCAAATAATTATTCTGAAATTTGGCTCCCGTTACCTGTCTACCAGTTAGGGACGGGGGTAGGAAGAGATTACGCCGTTGGTCTCCTGCTTCCACTGTAACTTCTGGTCCATATTGGGTAAGTTTGACTTGCTTTTTGTCAAATCCTGGCAAGAATAGGCGGACTTGACGGTTATGGGTGTCGATTTCCATGGGTTTGGGAGCCTGTAATGCTTGTTCTACAAAGTTGGGTAGAGCATCTATTAAAGGTTGCCATTCCCCTGTGGGAGAATCTGGAACAACGCTCACCGTCAGAGGTCTAAATTCTTCCGAGAGGTTGACTTGATCTGTGGGTGACACCACCATCACACCACCCACGGTTAAACCGATTTGTTGAGCGCTACCCCACAAATAACGAGCAGTTGCTACTTGTAGGGGGTCTGGTGTAGTCACTAAGAAGGCCGCCACGTGATGAGGATCTGCAAGAGCTGCTTTTCCCTTGTCTAAGAAATTATTCACCTGGTTGGTGGGTAGAGCAAAGTTATCTGCTGTCCAGTTGACATTAAAAAAGCTGCTAATTAGCGGCTGAATTAAGGGCGATTCCGCAATCGTTTTCCCTAAATCGGAGTTGACAAATAATTGCTGAAATCGCCGCACATACCAACTCAGAGATTCTGGCATCCCCAACATTCGCAAGGTAAAGGAATCACCTGTGCCATCATAGATAATCGCGTCATATTTGCCACTGGCATCATATTCGCGGATCGCATTCAAGGCTAGGGCGCTGTCCATCCCTGGTAATACTACCAGTTCTTGACCATAAACATCTTTGAAGATGGGTGTGCGGAGGTATTGCGCCTCCAGTTTTTTCACTTCTTCCCAGCTGCGTTCTAGCAATACAGAGGATTTAAATTGCACTACCTGTAAATTGGGGGCAATTTCCTGGGGGTCAGGGGTTAGGGTTTGCTCCAGTAACATGGGTAAAACTGGTTCTGTTAACCCTGCTAGAAGTACCCGCTTACCTTGGGTTGCCAATAACTTGGCGGTGGCGATCGCAATTTTAGTACGCTCTGTACCGCCTTTGCCCAAAAATGTCAATATCAGGGACATTAGTTGATTCTCTTTTTCCCGGCAATCTGTTCTACTCCAACTTAGCACTAGGCAAATACTCTTAGCTTCTGCTTTGAGTTCTATCTATTACACTGGTTTGACTTCATCTTCAAAAAACCAAGTAGATGAATTGTCGTCAAACAGTACCACTACACCAATTCCACAGCCATCAGCGACTTTGTAGCCTTGAATAATGCCGATTTGTCCGAGTTTTTTGGCAATACTAGCAGACACGCGATCGCGCAAACGAAAAACTTTTACCTTTTGTCCAATTTCCATACTTAGTCACAATGCAATAAACCAAGTCTCAGTTTACCTGAATCAGTGACCCGGCGGTAATAGATTTGGGTCATGATGGAAAAGAGTTTGCATACTGAGGGTCAATAAAAAGTCACAACCCAACCCACAAGGATCTGATAGACTAGAAGAGTATCTGAGATCCCAAGGCATAGACCCCAACAACCTACCAGAGAGAAGGTAGCCATGACCACCACAGTATTTAATCCCCAAATAGAATATCCTAGTTCCGACGGAGAACCCTTGGCAGAAACTTATACACATCTGTATGCAATTCTGACTACCCTAGAGGTGATTAAACAATACCTCGCTGGTCAACAAGCCACAGTCTTGGCTGATCAATTTCTCTATTATGCTCAGGGATTCCCTAAACTCAGAGTCGCCCCAGATGTAATGGTGATTTTTGATGTGGCTCCTGGAGGTCGGGATAATTATAAGCTGTGGGAAGAGGGTCAAGTACCCAGTGTAGTGTTTGAAATGACCAGTAAAAGCACTCAGAAGCAAGACCAGGAACAAAAGAAATTACTATACGAACAGTTAGGGATTTTAGAATATTGGTTATTTGACCCCAAAGGTGAATGGATTACAGAGCAATTAAAGGGTTATCGTTTACAAGATGAGGTTTATCAACCCATCAGCGATCGCATATCTCAACCTTTGCAGTTGCGGTTAGAAGCAGAAGGGGAACTGTTACGGTTCTATCGCTTAGATACGGGAGCTAAGTTACTCATACCTACAGAATTAGCAGATTTAGCCGAACAGGAACGCCTACGGGCCGAACAGGAAAATCAAAGAGCTGAACAAGAACGCCTACGGGCTGATAGACTCGAAGAGTATCTGAGATCCCAAGGCATAGACCCCGATAATTTATTCGGACATGATATTAGTCCACTGTAGGTAGACTTGGAGCTTTTACACCTATAAATATATCAAAAAATATCAAAAAATATATCATATATCAAAACATTCCATGAGAAGGGATTCTATTTTTTACAAACTATTTAAGCAATTTCCGGGTTTATTGTTTGAACTAGTAGAACCACCCCCAGCAGCTAGTAATTATCAAGAGTCTGTGGAAGTCAAAGAAACTTCTTTCCGCATTGATGGAGTATTTTTACCCCCACTGGCTCAAAACCAAAGCGATCGCTACAAGAAAAGAACTATCACAAAGATAATGTAATCAAAACCGATGAGATATTACTGATGTTAAAAAGACTAACTATTCATAACTTTAAATCTTGGCAGAATACAGGGGAGATGCCATTAGCATCTTTAACGGGATTATTTGGTACTAATAGCTCAGGAAAAACTGGTATTATCCAACTGTTATTAATGCTCAAACAAACTGTAGAATCTCCAGACAGACAACGAGTATTACATACAGGGGATGATAAAACTTATATTGATTTAGGAACAATTAACGATGTCATATATCAGCATGAAATACCTGGAGAAATTGAATTTTCTTTAACTTGGCAACTACCAGAAACTCTGGATGTTATTAATCCAGAGGGGGAATTAGAAGATATTATTTTTTCAATTTCATCTTTATCATTTAATGCCAACATTGAAGTTACAGCAGAAAGCCTGAGTGTAAAAAACATCTTCTATAGCTTTGATTATGACAATAAAAAGTATTTATTTGGCATGGAGCGACAAGATAATCAAAATAATAAAGGTAAAAGTGAATATAAACTATCACATGAAAATTACAACTTAAGACGCTTTAAAGGTAGAGTATGGCCACTACCACAACCAATCAAAAGTTATGGGTTTCCAGATCAGGTAAACTCTTATTATCAAAATGCCTCTTTCTTGGCAGATTTTGTACTAGCCTTTGAAAGACTTTTTGAAAATATCTATTATCTTGGACCATTGCGAGATTATCCACGTCGTAGCTATACATGGGCTGGATATCAACCTCAAGATGTAGGAAAAAAAGGGGAACAAGCTGTTCCTGCTTTATTAGCTTCTAGAACTCACATTAACCAGGAAAATATAGAACAACGGATAGCAAAATGGTTACGGGAATTAGGACTAATATATGATTTTCAGTTAAAACCAATTGCCGAAAATCGTCAAGAATATGAACTGCGTGTACGACGCACTCCCAATTCTTCCGAAGTATTAATTACAGATGTAGGTTTTGGAGTTTCTCAAATCTTACCAGTTTTAGTCCTTTGTTATTATGCACCCAAAGGTTCGACACTGATTTTTGAACAGCCAGAAATTCATTTACATCCATCAGTCCAAGCAGATTTAGCAGATGTATTTATTGATGTGATGAAAAATCGAAATATGCAAATCATCATTGAAAGTCATAGTGAACATTTACTGCGGCGATTACAGAGACGTATCGCTGAAGAACAACTCCAAGAAAATGATACTGCATTGTATTTCTGTCAACTAAATGAGCAAGGAAACTCGGAATTAATTCCTTTAAAATTAGATGCTTATGGGAACATTAATAATTGGCCTCTAGGATTTTTTGGGGATGAAATGGGAGAATTATTAGCGATGACAGAAGCAGCGATGAAACGTCAAGAAAGGGAGTAGGGGAGATGGGGGACGAGGGGAAGGTAGAGGTGAGATGATTGTTTTATTGTTGCATTCAGATAAATACTTTCAATAATATCAGTAGGGAGAATCAAGCAGAGTAATGTCCTATTATGTAGTAAATACCAATGTTCCCATAGTAGCCAACCGAAAATCAAATCAAGCGTCACATACTTGTGTTTCACAGGGAACAGGGAACAGGGAACAGGGATTAGGGATTAGAGAACACACCGGAAGAAACAAAATCAAGTCCCATTCCCTTGTGAAGGGAATGGGGAGGGTGGGGGTAAAACAATATTTGATACACTAATCATGACTTATCAAACATCCTCTAACACTCAGTCGGATTTATCCGACTTAAGCTATTAGACAGGGGTTTCTAACCCCTGGCGGGGTGGGCGATAGCGAAGCGCTGCTGCAAGCAGATCGCACTGATTTGCAAATATGGTTACAGTCTCATCTGTAGTTGACTAGTCAGATACCCGATTTCTCATAGAAATCGAGTATCTTAGGCAGTATAATCAGAAAACGCTATCGGTAACCAGTTATGAGTAAGGATTAATTAGTGGGAATTATGGGACACCCAGGGAAGCTGAGGAATATACTGCCAATAAATCAGCAGTTAAAGGCTAAGTTCGATTTACTCAGAACTCTAGTTAGACGGGATTTAGAAGCCCGGTATAAGGGGTCAATCCTGGGGAATTTGTGGCCATTGGTAAATCAGCTTTCACAGTTACTGATTTATACTTACGTATTTTCCATTGTCCTAAGGGTCAAGTTAACCCTCACCAGCCTTCCGGAAAATAATTTTACCTTTGGATTGTGGTTATTTGCGGGTTTGCTTCCCTGGATTGCTTTTTCTGGGGGACTAATCCAGTCCGCTGGTTGCGTGGTAGGACAGCCAAATTTAGTTAAAAAGGTAGTATTTCCCCTGGCTTTGTTACCCTTGGTACCAATTTTATCTACTTTCATTGAAAGTTCTTTTGGTTTAATGGCGTTGATTGTATTTGTGGCTATACAAACTCATACTTTACATACTACCCTGGCGCTGTTACCATTGATTTGGTTAACGCAATTACTGCTAACTACCGGTTTGGGTTATTTAGCTGCGGGTCTAACGGTTTTTTTGCGCGATGTTCCGCAGACACTGGGTGTTGTTTTAAATATTTGGATGTATTTAACACCAATTATTTATCCTGCTTCAGCAATTCCGGAAGGGTGGCGCAATTGGGTATTTTGGTTAAATCCTATGACTGCGATCGCGGAGGTATATCGTGATTTAATTTTGGTGGGGGAGGTACAACATTGGGGTGAATGGGGGGTCGCTAGTGCGATCGGCTTGATTATATTTGGTTTTGGGTTTACCGTTTATAAACGGTTACGTCCGGCTTTTGCCGATGTCCTGTGAGTATATTGCAAAGTTATAATTTCTTAATTATTTGCAAAGTGTGAGGAGTGGAATCAAAAAATGGGAGAGGAAATTGCAATTTCTCTCAAAAATGTATCCAAATGCTTTAAGCGATATGGTCGTCCGGTGGATCGCTTGAAAGAGATTTTATTACCTGGTAAAGTGCGGGCAGATACATTTTGGGCATTGCGTGATATAAATTTAGAAATTCCCCAAGGACAAACAGTAGGAATTATTGGGCGCAATGGCTCTGGTAAAAGTACACTCTTGCAAATCATCGCAGGAACCTTGACACCCACAAGCGGTGAAGTACAAGTTAAAGGTAGAGTGTCTGCTTTGTTAGAACTGGGAAGTGGTTTTAATCCAGAGTTTACAGGTAGACAAAATGTATTTTTTAACGGGCAGTTATTAGGGTTAAGTCCGAAAGAAATTGAAGATAAATTTGACGAAATTGCTGGCTTTGCGGATATCGGCGACTTTATCGAACAACCGGTAAAAACATACTCAAGCGGGATGTTTGTCCGTTTAGCCTTTGCTGTAGCAGTGAATGTCAATCCGGAAATTTTAATCGTTGATGAAGCATTGGCTGTGGGTGACGTTGTGTTTCAGCATAGATGTTTGCGGCGGATAAGAACCTTAATGGATTCAGGGGTAACCACTTTATTTGTTTCCCACGATTCTGGAGCAATCAAAAATTTGTGTAACTCCGCAGTCATGATTCATGATGGCAAAATCTACGCTTCTGGTTTACCCAATGCGATCATTATCGAATACATGAAATTAATGACAGAATTAGAGTTGGGTTTAAACCAAGCAGATTTAGAATCTCCATCACCACAGACCACACCACCCATTGATGTCATTAATACAGAATCGTCAGCCACCGCAGATGATGACATCCCATCAGTCAAAGAATCTACCGGAACATTGCAACGCCGAGGTAGTGGAAAAGCAAGGATTGAAAACATCCAATTATTAAATCAGTCAGGAGAAGATGTAGGTGAAACTCCAGTTCTTGCATTTAACGAAGAAGTGACATTAGTTGTACAGGTAAAAGCTTATGTACCTCTAAAAAGTTGTATTATCGGTTTTTTTATTTGCGATAAAAATGGTAATGAATTAATCGGTAGTAATACTTTAGAAGAAAATTTTAAAATTGAGAATTTAGAAACTGAAGAAAAGTTAGAAATTAGATTTAAATTCAAATTACCACTAAGACCTAATTCTTACAGTGTCACAGTCGCGTGTGGAGAAAACTATGAAGCTGTAACTTTTGATTGGCTTGATAATGCAATGGTTTTTCAAGTTTTACCCCCAGATACAGGAAAACATATTCATGCTTTAGTTGACCAACCAATGGTAGTTGAACTTAAAAGAACTGTTCTGTCAACAATAGCCATCTCAAATTAACTTATGTAAACCTTATGAATGAAAATTGGTTGAAAGATTATCCATCCCCTCAAGATTTAACAGAAGAATCTCTAGATGCGAATAGCAGTCTTAAAAAGATGTTGGACTTGATTGGAGAAGCTAAAAAAGTTGTTGACTTTGGCTGCGCAACAGGTTACTTGGGAAATTTACTGCAAAAGAAAGATTGTCTGGTCACGGGAATTGAAATTAATCCAGATGCAGCTAAAATAGCTGAAAACTACTGCGAAAAAGTAATAGTAGCCGATTTAGATTTTGTCTCTATTGCGGACATCTTACCTGATGAAAAATTTGATGTTGCCATTTTCGGTGATATTCTAGAGCATCTCCGCAATCCCTGGCAAGTTTTGGCACAAACCAAAAGTATTTTAAAAGAATATGGCTTTGTTGTCGCCTCTATTCCCAATATCAGTCACGGAGCTATTCGTTTAGCATTGCTCGAAGGTAAATTTGAGTACAAAAAATTAGGAATATTAGATGATACACACTTAAGATTTTTCACTCGTGAAACACTTAGAGAACTGTTTGAAAATGCTGGATATTTTATTGATGTCATAGACAGAACAAAATTACCAGTTTTTTCTGAATCTGATTTAGTTCCCCAACTTAATGAAAGTAACTATAGTCAAGAAGTTATTCAGTATTTAAACCAAGATCAAGATATCGATACTCTTCAGTTTATAGTCAGAGCATTTCCTCTCTCTCCAGAAGGTGAGCAGAGTTTATTAAAAACTAGATATCAACAGTTATTACTCGAACATGATTTAGAAAAATATCAACTACAACAGACTCAGGCAGAATTAGAGCGATCGCACTCTCAACTGCAACAGACTCAGACAGAATTAGAGCGATCGCACTCTCAACTGCAACAGACTCAGACAGAATTAGAGCGATCGCACTCTCAACTACAACAGACTCAGGCAGAATTAGAGCGATCGCACTCTCAACTACAACAGACTCAGACAGAGTTAACCCATTCACAAAATACTATTACAGCAATGGAAAATAGTAAATTTTGGAGAATGCGAACAATGTGGTTTGAATTCAGACGCGCTATTGGTCTGGTAAATGATAATTTATCTCTATACAAAAGTTTATCGTCGCGGGCAAAATACTTTTGGGCTATTTTCAGAGTCAAGGGATTCCGCCACTTGTTCAAAAAATTACTAGAAAAAACCTTTTCCCATGTTGAAAATTTATTACAGCCTGTATTAGGAGTAGCAGATATTCCTCATACTCATGATGCGAACTATCAAAAGTGGCTGAATATAAATTACCCTACTCCAGATAAATTACAAAAAATGCTTGAAAAGGTAGATTTTTTGCCTTACAAGCCTGTTATTAGTATTGTTATGCCTGTTTTTAATACACCTGAGCAGTTTCTCAAAGAAGCTATTGATTCAGTGTTAAATCAGGTTTACCCTTATTGGGAATTATGTATTGCTGATGATTATTCCACAGATAATCATGTGAGACAAATTCTCAAAGATTATTCATCAAAAGAGTCCCGGATAAAAGTTGTTTTTAGGAATGAGAATGGTCATATTTCACGGTGTTCTAATTCAGCGCTAGAACTTGCCACTGGCGAATTCGTAAGTTTACTTGATCATGATGATATTTTGACTCCCGATGCTCTGTATGAAGTTGCTCTATTGCTAAATAAGCATCCAGATGCTGATATGATTTATTCTGATGAAGACAAAATCAATGAAAATGGTAAACTTCAGGATCCCTTCTTCAAGCCAGATTGGTGTCCTGATTCATTTTTATCTCGGATGTATACTTGCCATTTGGGAACCTATCGACGAGAGTTAGTAAAAACAATTGGGGGTTTCAGAACAGGTTATGAGGGAAGTCAAGACTATGATTTAGTTTTGAGATTCACAGAAAAAACAACAAAAATTTTTCACATACCTAAAATCTTATACCATTGGAGAATTCATCCTCAATCTGCTGCGAGTAAGCCCGATCAAAAGCCATACGCTGTTATAGCAGCGGAGAAAGCATTAGCAGATGCTCTTCTTAGACGAGGTGAAGATGGGCGGGTTACAGAGGCTAAAAGCCTTGTAGGACATTACATTATTCGATACACAATTAAAGATTATAAACTTGTGAGTATTATTATCCCCACAAGAGATTTAGGTAATACATTAGACAAGTGTTTAACATCTATTTTTGAGAAAACTATTTATCCAAATTACGAAGTCATTCTGATAGATAATGGTAGTCAGGAAGAAAATACCTTTACAGTCATTTCTAAGTGGCAACAAAAAGAATCTAATAGGTTTCGGTGCTACCGTCTTGATATACCTTTTAACTATTCCAAGATTAATAATTATGCTGTTAATCAAGCCAAGGGAGATTACCTTTTATTTCTAAATAATGACATTGAAGTAATTACTTCCGACTGGATAGATGCAATGGTTGAACAAGCTCAAAGACCATCGATAGGGGCTATTGGAGCCTTGCTTTTATATCCAGATGACACAATTCAACACGCTGGCGTAGTCATGGGTATTGGAGGGGTTGCTGGTCATAGCCATAAACATTATCCTGGTAATTCTCCAGGTTACTTTGATCAAATTTTAACTGTGAATAATTATTCAGTTGTAACAGGAGCTTGTTTAATGTGTAGAAGAGAAGTTTTTGAAGCGGTCGGAGGTTTTGAAGAAGAACTTGCAGTTGCATTTAATGATGTTGACTTGTGTTTGAGTATTGTTGAGAAAGGTTACAGAAATGTTTACTTACCACACGTTATGTTGTATCATCATGAATCGAAAAGCAGAGGTTATGACGATACACCTGCAAAGCGAGCGAGATTCATTCAAGAAACAGAGTATATGCAGAATAAGTGGAAAAAGTTTATAGAATATGACCCTTGTTATAGTATAAACTTGACATCCAAACACGAAGATTACAGCATTAAAATATAAAAAACATAAATTATGTTTATAGATTAGAGGATTTACATTGTATGCAATTAAAAAAAATTAGTAACCTAATAATTAGTTTATTTATATGTTTGTACATTTTTCTAGCCTTTTTACCCTTGCCATCAGGAATAAGAGTAGGACTTGATCCATCATGGCAATATGCAATTAGCCGAGGGGTAGTTGATAAAATTGTTTTTGGTAAGGATATCATATTTACATACGGACCATTGGGCTATCTGATTCATGGCTCCGTATTAACAGAAAATTTCTATCTAATATTATCATTTCGCATAATTGTTGAGTCAATAGTTTTTTGTATCAGCATTGCAACAATTACATTTCAAAAAACAAATTATCATAAAGTTTTACTATCTATTAGTATATTTTTTGCTTATTTATTTGGCTTGTCAATAGATTATAAGATTATATTTGCTGTCATTATGTTATTGTCTTGGGACAATATGGTTAATAAAAAAAATATTAGACTTTGGGGTTTAGGTCTGGGTTCAATAGCCGGCTTAGGCTTGCTGACAAAATTTAATATTGGAGTATGTACATTAGGTATAGTTATCTTAATTATCTTAGCAGAAATACTCCAAAGTCATCACAAAAGAATCGATTTATCTACAAGCTTATTCGCTTTAATGGATGCTCTAATAGCCACATTAACCGCAAGCTTTTTATTATTGCATCCTAATTTAGTAAATAATTTTAATCAATTTTTATTATGCTTATTAACTGCAACTTTTTTGGGAATATTTTCGCATTTTATCAAACTAAAAATATTGAATAAAGCTCATAATTTGGAATTATTAAATTCATCTAAAATTTACAAAAAAATATATGCAAACATTAATTTTAAAAATTGTTTTTACATAGCATATATATTTGCTATTTTATTGACAACTCTTTATTCATCTCCTTTATTAACTAATTATTTAAAGGGTTCACTAGAAATTTCCTCTGGTTACTCTAGTGCTATGAGTATAGTTGGTTCTCATTGGGAGCTAGGATTTGCAATTATAGGGCTTTTTATGGTCTTTTTAATTCTGCTTCAACTAATGACTAAAGGATTTGTAGGATTAGGTTTAGTATTATTTTTTACTTTATGGATGAGCTTCAAGCATGGCTATGTTCGTCAAGATGGACATATTTATATTTTCATACAATCCTTACTCATAATATCTTCTATCGCTATTATTAAATTGAACAATTCATTTAAAATAATTAGAAATCTAACTTTATGTTATTTAGGATTAATTATTTCTATATATTGTTTCGCAACTTCGCCCTTTGGAAATGCTAATTTAAATGTCGGATCAAATTTAATTACAATTTTTAAGCCTATTAATGTCATTGATAAAGTATTATTTTTAATAAATCCAGAAAAGCTACTTGACAGCATAAATAAAAATAGTAGTTCAGAATTATCAAAAGTTAGCTTTCCTGAACCATTATTACAATTATTAAATAATCAAACAGTCGATATTGTTCCTTGGGAGATTTCACTGGTAGAGTCGAATAAACTTAAATGGCAGCCAAGACCTATATTTCAATCTTTTTCTGCCTATACTAAGTTTCTTGATAATGCAAATCTCAATAGTATATCTACTAAATCACCAAATTATATAATATATCATTTTAATTCTATTGATGGTAGACATCCTTTTTTTGATGAGCCATCTACATTTTCTTACATAGCTTGTAATTACAAATTATCTTCAGAATTTAATAAATTAATAAAACTAAATACACCTGATATATCTGATTTGTTATTGCTACAAAAACGCGATACAAATGTATGTTCTTCTTCTATAGAAACTCAAAATTCATCAATAAGTTGGAATGAATCTACAAAAGTTAATGATTCTTCTTATTTAGTCCGTGCATCAATTAAGTTTCAATATTCATTATTAGGAAAAATATACAAGACTGTATTTAGAGCACCTCCTGTAAACATTGAGATTTTTTTCAAAAATCTTACTAGTCATTCTTTCAGGATAATTCCAGAGAATTCTGAAAATGGCGTTATGATTAGTCACTTACCTTTAAATGCTAGTCAAGCTCTTTCATTTTTTGATGGACAATGGAATCAGCGAGTTCAGTCGTTTAAGTTTTCCACCGTTAATCCTTTTTTGTATAAAGAAAATATCGATGTAAAACTTGATGCTTATCAAATTATAGATTCATCAATTCGCATTAAAGATGAATCCATTGACATAACAAAATTAAAAGAAATAACTTTTTCATAAGAACCAACTAAAAAATATATTGGTTCGCTAAATTCTCAAGATAGCAGTTTTATAAAAGGAGAAAAAATTTATTTACATGGATGGACAATTTTCAAAGCAAATCCACAACAACCTGTGTGGATGCTTGTAACACATGCTGATGCGAAGACTCCCGTGGCAATGACCAAAACAGGTTGGGATAGATAATATTTTAACCTTCTTTATTTCAGGTGTGTATCTAAGATTTGACTTTAATTTATGTTAAAAAAACTCTTTTCTAGAAAAATCATAAAGTTCTTATTAGGTGGTGGTTTAGCAGCAGCACTAAATCTATTACTAATTTTTGTACTAATCGAAAAGCTAAATATCAATACTGCTTTTTTAAGAAATATAGCCAATGTAGTAGCAATTGAAATTTCTTTAGTATTTAGTTTTTTTATATATAGAACTTGGGTTTGGACTGGGGGTATTTGGTCTATTAGAGAAGTATTCTTAAGACAACTTCCTCTTTACCATGTTTCTGCTGGTGTTGCAGTTATTATTCGTATTGTATTTATTTTTCCTATTCTAGATTGGTTGGGAGTTAACTATGCAATTAATACAGTAATAGGCGCACTTGTGAGTGCATCAATTAACTATTTGATTAGCGATAGTTTTGTTTTTAAAACACCACGACAAAAAACTGATAACCAATCACCAATAATAACATCGTCAGATACATACTACCCTGAATCATTTGCTCCTGCGCTAGCCGTAAGTTCTGGATTCAGAAAACTTGAATCAGAGAATTTAGATAATTCAACATTTGTTAAGACTCTATCAATAGTCATTCCAGCTTACAATGAAGAAGATTGTATAGTTCAAACTGTTAATAATATTAGCCAATTATTAGAACAGGAAAAAATAGATTATGAAATTTTAGTGGTTAATGATAACAGTAAAGATAAAACGGAAAGACTATTGCAGCAATTAAATTTACTAAATCCCAAGCTACGTTATATAAATAATTATTACCCTAATGGTTTTGGCTTTGCAATTCGCTGTGGGTTAGAAAATTTCACAGGTGACGCTGTAGCAGTTGTTATGGCAGATAGCTCAGATGCACCAGAAGACATTGTATTTTACTACCATAAACTACAAGAAGGCTACGATTGTGTTTTTGGTTCCCGGTTTATTAAAGGCGGTAAAGTAATTGACTATCCCAGTCACAAGTTAATTGTCAATCGTTTAGCAAATTTGTTTATTCAAATCCTATTTGGTTTAAGATTTAATGATACTACTAATGCCTTTAAAATTTATCGTAAACAGGTGATTGATGGCATCTCTCCATTAATATCTCATCATTTCAACTTAACAGTAGAAATGCCACTTAAAGCGATAGTTCGAGGATACTCTTACACGACTATTCCCATTACTTGGAGAAATAGAACTACAGGGGTTTCCAAGCTCAAACTAAAAGAAATGGGTAGTCGATATTTATTTGTAGTCCTCTACATTTGGCTAGAAAAACATTTAGCACGTGGAGATTACCATCTAAGCAAAAGAAAAATACAAACAAAATCAAAGGTTTAAATGTAATGACTGAAAGTATTTTAATTTTAGGAGGATCTGGCTTTGTTGGCAGTTCTTTAGCAATTAGTCTAAAGGAACGTCATCCCCAGTGGAAAATTATATGTTTTGATAATCTTCGCAGGCGCGGGTCAGAATTAAATATTCCTAGACTAAAAAAATTTGGGATTGAGTTTATTCACGGTGATATTCGCTCTTCTAGCGATTTAGAACCCGGAATGTTCAATATCGATACCATCATTGACTGTTCTGCTGAACCTTCTGTACTGGCAGGATTTAGCTCTCCACAATACGTCCTGCAAACCAACTTAGTAGGAACTATTAATGTTCTTGAACTAGCTAGACAAATTCAGGCTCGTTTATTATTTTTATCCACTAGTCGCGTTTATCCGATTGAAACGCTTAAGTTAGTTAACTTAGTAGAACTATCAACCCGCTTAAGCATTGCGCCTGAACAGAAAATACCTGGAGTATCTCATCTCGGCATATCAGAAGAATTTCCACTCCAGAGCTACCGTTCCCTATATGGTACTACCAAACTTGCCTCGGAGATGCTAATTGAAGAGTATAGACAAGCTTATGGTATTCAGGCAATAGTCAACCGTTGTGGCGTAATTACAGGCCCTTGGCAAATGGGTAAAGTTGATCAAGGTGTTTTTGTTCTGTGGTTAGCCGCACACTATTTTGAAAAACCTTTAAGTTATATAGGCTATGGCGGTACAGGTAAACAAGTTAGAGATTTATTGCATATTGAGGATTTGTTAAGCCTAATTAATTACCAGTTACAACATTTTGCAGAATTAGATGGAGATGTCTTAAATGTTGGCGGAGGTGCTGATAATAGCTTATCTTTACTAGAAACTACTAGACTATGCGAGGCAATTACTGGTAAATCTATTCTAATAAAATCTCAAGCAACAGCCAGACAAGGTGACATCCCGATTTATATTACAGATTCTTCCAAGATCATCTCTAAGACAGGATGGAAACCCATGATCAATTCAGAACAAACCCTCCTAGATATTTATGACTGGATTATTGAGTTTGAAGCAACTCTTAAACCTATATTATCCTAAGCTGTTTATTGTACTTTAACGTGAGAGAAAACATTATGCCCACCGTTTTAATTACTGGTTCTTCTGGTTTGATCGGTTCAGAATCCGTTCATTTTTTTGCCCAAAAAGGTTTTCATGTCGTGGGTATAGATAATAATATGCGTGCGGTATTTTTTGGGGAATCTGCTTCCACAGACTGGAACCGTCGCATCCTAGAAGATAAATATGGTGATAGCTATCGTCACTACGATATTGATATTCGCGATCGCACCGCAGTAGAAAACCTATTTAAAGAATATTCTTCTGATATTTCTCTCATTATACATACAGCCGCACAACCATCTCATGACTGGGCAGCCAAAGACCCTCATACAGATTTTACCGTTAATGCCAACGGCACTTTAGTCTTGTTAGAAGCAACTCGACAGTACTGTGCCAATGCAATTTTTATATTTACCTCAACTAACAAAGTGTATGGAGACACTCCTAACTATCTACCATTACAGGAATTAGAAAATCGCTGGGAAATTGCACCAGATCATCAATATACCGAAGGAATTGATGAGTCAATGACAATTGACAACTCCAAACATTCTTTGTTTGGTGTTTCTAAAGTTGCCGCAGATGTACTAGTCCAGGAATATGGTAAATATTTTGGTATGAAAACTGCTAGTTTTAGAGGAGGTTGTCTGACTGGACCCAATCATTCTGGCGCTCAATTGCACGGATTTGTAGCATATTTAATGAAATGTACTATTTCTGGCGAAACTTACACCATCTTTGGCTATAAAGGCAAACAGGTGAGAGATAATATACATAGTTATGATCTGGTCAATGCTTTTTACCATTTCTATCAAAATCCCAGATGTGGAGAAGTGTATAATATTGGGGGGTCCCGACATAGTAATTGTTCTATGCTAGAAGCTATCTCAATTTGTGAAAACCTAGTCGGGAAAAAGCTGCTATATACCTATACAGAACAGAATCGCTCTGGCGACCACATTTGGTATATTTCAGACGTGACAAAGTTTAGCTCTCACTATCCAACATGGTCATATAAATATAATCTTCGACAGATTCTAGAAGAAATTTATTATGCTCAAGCATCTAGAAAAACAAATTAAGCGAATTAATTATCTGTAGCCACTCGAAAGAACTTAAACAAGAATCTCCTGGTCGCTACATTGTAATTGCAACTACCAATGTCAAACATTTAAGCTGCTTTGCTGAGGCAAACGCTTGGAGCAAGATTATGTGCTAAATTATTCTTGCTCATACCAGTAGCATCAACACTCGTGAAACTAATACCCACTGAAATTTCTGACGTCCACCTCATTAAACCGCAAATATTTACCGACTCACTCGGTTTTTTCATGGATACCACCCGGCTTTGCTCACGGTTTTTTGGTGCTGTCAGAAGTTGCCGAAGTTATATATAAGACTACAGATTATTACTGTCCCCAAGTTGATCGCCTGTGGGATAGTTGTAAGCCAAAAATTCTGTGCTCACAATCTAGGCTTTGCTCGCTATCTTCTGTCGGAGTTTAGAGATAATATCGGGGGTTAGTTCATTTTCTGGTTCTACGACTTCCCTTGTGTCTAGTGCGAGTTTTACCTCTTCGGGGGTCGCCTGACCCAAATCATTGAGGAGTTTTTGGAATGAAATACTCTGCTGTTCAACGGTCTGAGCGGAAACGGTTTCAACGACATAATTTTGGGAAACTTGTCGTGTTAGGGCATAGACGATGTATTGATTTAGGGATACGCCCTCTTGGGAGGCTTGATAACTGAGTTGTTGATGGAGGCTTTCGGGTAAGCGTAGGGTGAGACGGCTCATTTTATTGATCTCCTGTCAGTTTCAGAATGAGTTCGACGGGGGACAGAACAGTTAAACTTAGAAACTGTTTTGCGCGTTGAAAATCTTTCAGGTTTGAGGTGACGATCGCCGCATTAGCGTTCATGGCACAGTCGATAATCAGATCATCACCAGGATCAGGGGAGGTAGGTCGCCACGTAAAGTAGATTTCGGTAAATTCGGTGAGGGTGAGTAACCTAGCAAGGACAGGTTGTAGGTTTTGCCAACGGCTGGGGGATAGTTTACGGGTCAAAACATCTTGGTACTCATAGGTGATCGCTGTGGAAATATGAACGATAAATAATTCTCCTAACCAAGCTTCCATGATCAGCCCTGATGCGCCCCCCTGTTTGGTTAAGCCTTCTAAAACGATGTTGGTGTCGATAACCAGATGTAATGGGGCTTGCTCTGTCATGACACTACTATAACACTGTATTCGGTGTCATTGACTGATATCTGGCGATCGCCAAAAATCTTTTGCATAATGGGGTTAAGAGTTAGAGAAATATTATGTGCTAAATTACTAGTGCTAACATCGGTATAAGCAACACCTGTGAAAGTTACACCCACTGAAATTTCTGACGTCCACCTCATCGAACCGCAAATATTTACCGACTCACGCGGTTTTTTCTTAGAATCCTACAACCAGCAAAAATTCATAGACAAACTGGGTACTAGCGTCAACTTCGTCCAAGATAACCATTCTGGTTCCCAGCAGAACGTCCTGCGGGGACTCCACTATCAAATTATCCAACCCCAAGGTAAACTCGTCCGCGCTGTGGTGGGTACTATCTTTGATGTCGCTGTAGATATTAGAAGAAGTTCCCCCACCTGCGGAAAATGGGTAGGTTATGAACTCAGCGCGGAAAATAAACGCCAACTATGGATACCACCCGGCTTTGCTCACGGTTTTCTGGTGCTGTCAGCAACGGCAGAAGTTATATATAAAACTACAGATTATTACTGTCGTGAAGGCGATCGCACCATTAGTTGGAATGATCCAGATTTAGGGATTGACTGGCCTATTGAAAGTAAGCCCATTTTATCAGATAAAGATACTCAAGGTCAGGCATTTAGTACAGCAGAAATCTATGAATGAATCAATCTTACTACTGGGTAGTAAAGGTCAAGTTGGTCAAGAAATCGAAAACATTCTTGCACCCCATTACAAAATTATTCCCCTAGCACGTCCCAACATTGATTTAACTCAAACCGATAGCTTGGCGCAAATTATTAGAGATATCCAACCCCAAATCATTATTAACGCCGCCGCTTACACTGCTGTAGACAAAGCCGAAACAGAACCGGAATTAGCCACAGCCATCAATGCAACAGCACCGGAAATTATCGCCGCAGAAAGCAAAAAACTGGGTTGTTTCCTGATTCACCTGTCTACAGATTATGTCTTTGATGGTGAACAAACTCGCCCATACCAAGAAAATGATGTCACTAACCCCGTAAATATTTACGGTCAAACCAAACTAGCGGGGGAAAGAGCAATTCAGCAAACCCACCCCCATCATATTATCTTGCGGACAGCTTGGGTTTATGGCAGTTTTGGCAAAAGTAACTTTGTCAAAACCATGCTGCGACTGGGTAAAGAACGCCGAGAAATTCGTGTAGTTACAGACCAAATTGGTAGTCCCACATGGGCGCGAGATATTGCCCAGGCGATCGCCCATATTATACCCCAGTTGACACCAGAAATTGCCGGCACTTACCACTATACCAATAGTGGCGTGATTAGCTGGTATGATTTTGCAGTGAGCATTTTTGAAGAAGCTCAACAACTGGGTTTTCCCCTCACACCACCCAAAGTCATCCCCATCACCACTGCCGAATATCCCACCTTAGCCCGTCGCCCTGCTTATCCTGTCCTAGCTTGTGGGAAAATATCAGAAGTTTTAGGGACTTACCCGCCCCATTGGCGACAAAGACTCAGACTCATGCTCACAGACTGGCGCTCTCAATCCAAATCACTATGAAAGCACTGATTCTCTCTGGCGGTAAAGGTACACGGCTACGCCCACTCACTTATACAGGTGCAAAACAACTCGTACCCGTTGCCAACAAACCCATTTTATGGTACGGCATTGAAGAAATGGTTGCTGCGGGTATCACTGATATTGGTATCATTATCAGCCCGGAGACCGGAACAGAAGTAAAAAATAAAACCGGGGATGGTCAACATTTTGGCGCTAACATCACCTATATTTTACAAGACCAACCAGCGGGTTTAGCTCATGCGGTCAAAGTCGCCCGTACCTTTTTAGCAGATTCACCCTTTATCATGTACTTGGGTGACAACCTCATTCAACCAGGAGACTTAAGTTACTTTCTACAACAATTTACACAACAACAACCAGAAGCATTAATTCTACTGCGGGAAGTTGTCAACCCTAGTGCTTTTGGTGTGGCTAAAGTAGACCACACAGGGCGAGTATTAGAATTAATTGAAAAACCCAAAGTTCCCCCATCCAATTTAGCATTAGTCGGGGTTTATTTCTTTTCCCCCATTATCCATGAAGCCATTAATCGCATCCAACCATCAAACAGAGGCGAATTAGAAATCACCGATGCGATTCAATGTTTAATTGGCCATGAAAAACAAGTCATAGCCTGTAAACTAGATGGTTGGTGGCTAGATACTGGGAAAAAAGATGATTTACTAGAAGCTAACCGTTTAATTCTCGATACCTATTTAAAAGCGTCAAATTTAGGTGACGTTGACAGCAAAAGTCAGATTATTGGGCGAGTCAAAATTGGGACTAATTCCCAAATTATTAACTGTACAATTCGCGGACCAGTAGTGATTGGTAAGAATTGCTATTTAGAAAACTGCTTTATTGGTCCCTATAGCAGCATTGCTGATCACACCAAGCTCATTGATACTGATTTAGAACACAGCGTAATTTTAGAAGGTGCTAAAATTATCGGCATTAATCAGCGGATCATTGATAGCGTCATTGGACAACGCGCCCAATTAACCCTTGCTCCTCGTCGTCCTAAAGCCTTACGGTTTTTGATTGGTGATGATTCTCAAATTGAATTGACATGATTGATTTTATGCTGGAGCTTTGAGAAGATACTATAAAAATTAGTTAACCACATATGGCCACAGTATGTACAACTTTTCAGATCATATTGAAAATAATATTTGATGTTCAAAAAATATATCAACTACTATGGAAACGTCAATAAACTTAGCAACAGAACCGCCAATTTTAGTATCGATTATTTTAGTTAACTATAATGGCGCTGATGTTTTACCAGATTGCTTAAATTCTCTCAATAAATTTATTCCCAAACATAACTCTGAAATTATTTTGGTTGACAATGACTCTCAAGATAATAGTATTGATTTAGTTACCGATAATTTCCCTGACACCAAAATAATTAGAATGTCGAGAAATTGCGGTTTTGGAGCCGGAAATAATGCTGGTGCTAAAATTGCTCAGGGTAAATTTTTATTTCTATTAAATACTGATATCACCCTAAATAATAATATTTTACCACACTTAATTGATTTAATGGAAAACCGTTTAGATGTGGGAATTATTGGGACTAAATTGTTATTCCCTGACCAGAGTTTTCAGCTTTCTGTCGCACCTGCAATTAGTATTCAGGGGGAGTTTATATCTAGAAAATTACATAAAATTGCTGCTAATAAAGAATATTTACAGCAAGTAGAAAAAAAATATATATTTATACAAGAATTGGATTGGGTATCCGGCGCATCCTTGTTTATTCGTACAGATTTATTTCATGATTTAGGAGGTTTCGACGAAACCTTTTTTATGTATTTTGAAGATGCAGATTTATGTCAGAGGGTTATAAATAAAGGTTATAAAGTTCTGTACACTCCAGAGGTTTCTTTAATTCATATCCGAGGACATTCAATGAAAAAAAATGCTGACGTTATGGCTGTGGAATATAGACGCAGCCAAATTTATTATTATCAAAAACACCGTCCGCAGTGGGAAAACTTTATTTTAAAAGTTTACCTTTTTATCAAATTTACATATGAATATATCAAAACTAGGAATACCTATATATTAGAGATTCTACAATTGTTATACTTGTTTAGTGTCAATCGTCAAAATACTAACCACAGAGCCACAGAGAACACGGAGTTATAAGAGGTTGTTTGATAAGTTTTCAACAGGTAATTCTTATCACATCCTTACCCACTTTATTACCCCCTTTAATTCATTAAATCAAGTTCCCTCCTCTTACAAGGGGAGGGTTAGGGTGGGGTCAAATAATATTCGATACACTAATCATGACTTGACAAACATCTTCTAAGGAATTAGTTAATTTTTTCTTAATCACTAATTATCAAATCATTATATTAAATAGCAAATGACTACCAAAAAAGCCCTCATCACTGGACTGACTGGACAAGATGGTTCCTATCTGGCGGAAATTCTCTTAACCAAAGGTTATCAAGTATTCGGCTTAGTCCGCCGTTCCAGCACCAGCAACCTAGAACGTATTAGCCACCTGGGAGATAATGTAGAGATTGTCTCCGGTGACCTCCTCGATCAATCTTCCTTAATGGATGTAATTACCGATTCACAACCAGATGAGATTTACAATCTTGCATCTCAAAGCTACGTCCCCCTTTCTTGGACTCAACCAGCTTTGACAGCTGAATACACAGCTTTGGGTGTTTCCCGTCTCTTAGAATCAATTCGCCGCTGCAAACCAGATGTAAGATTTTACCAAGCCTCTAGCAGTGAAGTTTTTGGTCAACCTGATGAGTCACCCCAAACCGAACGCACCGCTTTTCGTCCCCGTAACCCCTACGGTGTGGCCAAAGCTTACGCCCACTGGATGACTGTTAACTATCGGCAAAAATACCACCTTTACGCCTGTTGTGGTATTACTTATACCCACGAATCACCAAGACGGGGTACAGAATTTGTATTTCGTAAAATTACCCACGCCGTCGCCCAAATTAAACTGGGTTTGGCAAATGAACTAAAATTAGGTAATTTAGATGCCCGTCGTGATTGGTGCTACGCTAAAGATGCTGTTTATGCCATGTGGTTGATGTTGCAGCAAGAACAGCCAGAAGATTATATTATTGCCAGTGGTGAAACTCATTCTGTGAGAGAATTAGTCGAATCTGCTTTTAACAGCGTTGGTCTCAATTGGCAAGATTATGTGACAGTTGACCCCGCTTTTTACCGTCCTGATGAACCAGTGCAGTTAGTTGGTGCTGTGGATAAAATTAAAACTGAGTTAGGTTGGCAACCTCAATATAATTTCACACAACTGGTAGAATTAATGGTTGATTATGACCTGAAAAAATTGCGGGATAGCCTCGATTAACAGCATCATGTATTGGTTTAATGAAGCACAGATGAACATAATCTGTAGGTGTTTATCCTCACCTATTGATGTGTTTTACCCCACCCTCCCCATTCCCTTCACAAGGGAATGGGACTTGATTTTGTTTCTTCCGGTGTGTTCCCTGTTCCCTGTTCCCTGTTCCCCTGTTCCCTAATCCCTGTTCCCTGTTCCCCGTTCCCCTAATCCCTGTTCCCTGTTCCCTGTTCCCTGTTCCCCTAATCCCTTGAGTTATTTAATTTTTTAGTTAAAAATTGACAAGTACAATTAATGGATTTAATGAAAACATTAGACAACCCACTAATTATAAACTTATCTATTCTTTGGTCACAGCCAACAGGGATTAGTAACTACGCTCAAAATATCTTCCCTTATTTAAAATCCCTATATCCCACCTTATTAACACCACAAAAAGACCCAGAATTTAACTGCTACCCAGTTCCTAATAATCTTACCCCCGCTCAAGGCACAAAAGGACATTTGCGCCGCTTATTGTGGACACAGTTCCAACTTCCCCAAATCTATCATCACCTCAAATCTCGGTTGTTATTTTCCCCCTTACCAGAAGCACCGCTTTATAGTAACTGTCGTTTTGTGGTCGTTTCCCACGACTTAATACCATTGCGCTTTCCCAAAGCCTTATCACCCTTGACAGCTTATCATCGTTACTACGTTCCCCAAGTCCTCAAACAAGCACAACACATAATCTGCGATTCCCAAGCGACAGCAGAGGATATCATTAATTTTTATCAAATTCCCGCCAGTCAAATCACCCCCATTCTCCTAGGTTATGATCGTGAACATTTTCACCCTTTTCAAGAAAAATCACCTGACAATCCGCCATATTTTCTCTATCTAGGAAGACATCACCCTTATAAAAACTTACACCGACTCATAGCGGCTTTTGCGGAGCTACCAAATAGGGGTGAATATCAACTATGGTTAGCAGGGCCTGTTGACAGGCGTTACACACCACTTTTACAAACCCAGGTCGCAGAGTTGGGAATTACTCAACTGATAAAATTTCTCAACTATGTATCCTATGACGAACTACCAAAAATTATTCATAATGCGATCGCCCTAGTATTTCCGACTCTCTGGGAAGGCTTCGGTTTACCAGTCCTCGAAGCAATGGCTTGTGGGACTCCAGTGATTACTTCTAATCTTTCTTCCCTCCCAGAGGTAGCGGGGGAAGCAGCGATTTTAATTAATCCCTACAACCTAACAGAAATCACCGCAGCTATGCAGATGATAGCTGAAGATATGCAAATGCGATCGCACCTCTCTACCCTAGGTATAAATAGAGCCAGTCGATTCAGTTGGGAAAAAACCGGACTTGCGACTGCAGAAGTTTTATCCCGCTACTTATGAATGTTAGGCTAATTACCGTTCCCTCCCGGAATTGCAAGAATATATAGCCTTTTTCAGGCTAATGAATTACACATCAATTGCCTATTCCCTGTTCCCTGTTCCCTGTTCCCTGTTCCCTGTTCCCTGAAACTAAACAACTTTGTACCTCACGAGCATGGGAAATGCTATATACTAATTGACCAATATACAATTCATATTGAACAGTTTAGCAAAACTCCAGAAGGTAACTGGCTGTTAAGAGAATCTGACGATCAAAACGGAATCTTAACTTTAGCCTCCGCAGATTGCCAAATTCCCCATAGCCAGATTTACCAGAGAATAGATTTTTGCAGTAATTCAGATTAAGGAGTTCCCAGAGCTCCTGAGTAGACCAGACCCCGCTGCATATCCAGAGTAAGAATTGCACCATCACGAATTACCTGGGTTGCTGTTTTCACACCCACAATCACAGGGACACCCAGACGCAAACCGATGACAGCCGCGTGACTGGTTAGACTTTCATCCTCAGTAATAATACCTGCTGCCTTACGGATGGCATCAACAAAATCCGCATCAGTCCGGGGTGCCACCAAAATATCACCGGGATTAAAATTACTCACATCCATACCAGTGTGAGCCACCCTAGCACGACCACTTACCGAACCTTGTCCCAAGCCAATACCCTGACCTAGCACAGCGGTCACCACCTCAACCTTAACTAAATCAGTAGAGCCGGAAACACCTTGAAGAGTACCCGCAGTCATCACCACTAAATCACCTTCAGACAGGTAGTTATGCTCTTGAGCCACATTGATAGCAGCTTGAAAAGTCTGCCCAGTAGAAGGTAAACCTAGTACCAACAATGGTTTCACACCCCAAACCATCTGTAATTGTCGTGCCACATTCACATGGGGTGTCACAGCCAAAATCGGGGTATGGGGACGGAACTTAGAAACATTCCGAGCTGTAGCCCCTGTTTGTGTCAGGGTCATAATTGCCGCTGCGCCCAATTGTTGAGCAATTTGCCCCACAGCTTGACTAATAGCATTAGGAATAGAACGTCGCTCATCTCGGTGGGAAAGTAGGGCGGAATTTTGTGCCGCTTCCTGTTCCATGCGTTCAGCAATTCTCGCCATGGTAGCCACTGCTTCCACAGGATAATTACCCACAGCAGTTTCATTCGATAGCATCACAGCATCCGTACCATCTAAAATGGCATTAGCCACGTCTGAGACTTCAGCACGAGTAGGACGGGGATTACTCACCATACTGTCTAACATTTGGGTAGCCGTGATGATGGGAATCCCTAAGCGATTAGCTGTAGCAATCAACCGCTTTTGCAGCACAGGGACATCTTCAGCAGGTAGTTCTACACCCAAGTCACCTCTAGCCACCATCACGCCATCACATAAAGCCAGAACTTGTTCCATTTGTTCAATGGCTTCATGTTTTTCAATTTTGGCAATCACTGGAACCTGCTTACCAGTGCTAGAAATTAACTCTTTAATTTCGATGATGTCCTGGGGGTTACGTACAAAGGAAAGTGCTACCCAATCTACACCCTGGTCTAGACCAAACATGAGATCCTCGCGGTCTTTGTCGGTCATGGCCTTAATGGATAAGTAAACACCCGGAAAGTTAACACCTTTATTGTTAGATAACTTACCAGCTACCGTCACACGACAATGTAAATCGCCTTTGTCAGGGTTAATATCCTCTACCACCATTTCTACTCGCCCATCGTCTAGCAGGATTTTCGCACCTACAGGCACTTCTTGGGCTAAATAGTCGTAGGTAACACAGCTAATTTCTTGGGAGCCGACAACTGGGCGATTTGTCAAGGTGAAGCGATCGCCTTTTTCTAAAATTATCGACCCATTTTCAAACTTACCTAAGCGAATTTTTGGCCCTTGCAAGTCTTGGAGAATTGCCACAGGTTGATTTAATTCAAAGGCAGTTTGCCGAATTAAGCGAATACTACGCTGATGGTCAGCATGAGTACCGTGGGAGAAGTTGAGCCGCAGTGTCGTCGCACCAGCTTCGATAATCGCCTTCAGGTTTTCTGGGCTGCTAGTGGCAGGCCCAATTGTAGCAACAATTTTTGTCCGGCGTAGAGAGTCTCTTAATTGCATAGGGGCTGATTCTAGGGGGCTATCTCTATCTAGAGATTCATATTAATTTAAGGGGCGTTTAGTTTTCAGTCTCTGTTATATCCATAACCAACAGAGGCGGAGGATGAATGGGGGTGTGAGAGTCACTCGCAACAGAAATGATAATTTTACCCTGGTTAAGATTTCCCAAGATTTGTGAGATAGAGTAGATATCGTACACCAAACTGGGTTCCATCCTCCTGAATATAGATTTTTCAGTCAACTCTTTATTGGTTGCCTAGACACCCTACGCGAGCAGAAAAACTTATCTCTCGTCTGGAATCATAGCGTTATTCATCTGGGCTTCGGCAAATATCAAGTTAAATCTTGCTAAATAAAAGCTTACAAAAGTTTATTATTTACTCATGTTTATCGTATATTCGTAATGTTTCATTAAACAAGGAGTTAAGAATGCTCACATTGGAGGCACAGAAGTCACTAAAAATCCCCCCCAAGGAATTTTTAGCGCCTCCTGGTGATTTTAATCCCACACTGTTACTGTTTCTGTCCACAGTAACAATGCTGGTATTATCTAACTTTGGTTACTGGCTCTGGCAGTGGCCAGATTGGTTGTGCTTTACCATTAATACCATTGCTTTACATTGTGCAGGCACTGTGATTCACGATGCTTGTCACCAATCTGCCCATCGTAACCGAATCATTAATGCCATGTTAGGCCATGGTAGCGCCCTGATCTTAGCTTTTGCCTTCCCCGTATTTACACGGGTGCATTTACAGCATCACGCCCATGTCAATGACCCCAAGAACGACCCGGATCATTACGTCTCCACAGGCGGACCGTTGTGGTTGATAGCGGTACGTTTTTTGTACCATGAGGTGTTTTTCTTTCAGCGGCGACTGTGGCGTAACTATGAACTATTAGAATGGTTCATTAGCCGCTTAATTGTGGGCACAATTTTTTATATTTCCATTCAGTATCATTTTTTAGGTTACATTCTCAATTTTTGGTTTATCCCGGCTTTTTTAGTGGGGATAGCACTAGGATTATTTTTTGATTATTTACCACATCGTCCCTTTGTGGAACGCGATCGCTGGAAAAATGCCCGGGTCTATCCTGGTAAACTCCTAAATATCCTGATTTTAGGACAGAATTACCACCTGATTCATCATCTGTGGCCTTCTATTCCTTGGTATAATTACCAACCTGCTTATTATGCAATGAAGCCGTTGTTAGATGAAAAGGGTAGTCCTCAGACATCAGGTTTATTGCAGAAAAAGGACTTTTTAGAGTTTGTTTACGATATTTTTATCGGGATTAGATTTCATCGTCATCACCAATAGAAATATCCCAGCCCACCTTGGGTGGGCTGGTTTTGTGGACACAAAACGTCAAATCTCAGTAGATAAGCTTTGAGCGTAAATCACCTCAATCTTGCTACCAAGTTCCAGTTTTTCTAAAGATTCCGTGAAAAACACAAAACCTTTATATGCTGTGAGATACTTATAAATTTTTGTGAAATACCCTTCACTTGTGACAATTACTAGTGGCTGCTCCATTTTGGAGAGAATGGTCAAAAAATCTTCTAGTTTTACGCACACACCAGTTACCCGCTCATTAAACATTCTCCCGCCCATGGCAGCAGGTTGAGCCGCATCACTACCGTAATAGCTCATTTCGTGCTAATTTTTACATATAATTGACAGTCAAATTTTAAACTTTTGACTTAACCGCCTGCTGTGATGGTTGTAACGGCTGGGATAAACTCCAATCTGGACGTAATTTAGCAGCTTGGCGTAAATAAATATGATTAATTGGTGTAGAAGCTGGAAGGTAAGCGTGGATAAGAAACCGAATGCAACGCTCTAAGCTACCTTCCACGTGCATTTGTTGTACATCCAACATTGCCACATTATCCCACCCAGAACGCGATCGCGCGATGGCAGCCGGAAAAATCGCATCTAAATCACGTGTCACCGAGAAAGTCACACTAATCATCTTTTCTGGTTGGAGTTTATTCCTTTGTTCTAGTTGATCTATTAGTTCGGTTACCGCTTCTCTAATCCCTTCAATAGTGTTTTCAGCAACGGTTGTTGCTCCGCGAATAGCCCGCATTTGCCACTCCACGCCAAAATCCTCCTTACATTACTCATTGGTCATCAGTCATTGTAAAAAATTTACAATGACTGCTAATTATTTAAGGTCGATATAACCACAGTGGCAGACCACTGGTAGACATTTCAAATTCCAACCAATCAATTCCCGCCCCCAGACCTGATGAAACCAGACGGCTTCCGGGTAGAACGCGACTCAATAAAGGTTTTCGTTCTTCTAGGGTATAGCAGGGTGTCTTATCCGGATCAAGACCTACTATTTCCGCCGTCCAGCGCAGTGCATCCTCTTCAGTTCCCAGACGGTCTACAACACCTAATTCTAAAGCCTGTTCCCCGGTGAAAATCCGACCATCAGCAAAAGTCTTAACAGTTTCTAGTTCTAGAGAACGCGCCTCAGCGATGGTCTTGACAAACTGCTGATAACTCACATCAATTAACTCTTGCAGGATGCTTTGTTCTGGTACAGTCAGTTGGCGGTCAAATGCCAAAATATCTTTGTAGGGGCCAGATTTGATGACTTGGAAGGAAACACCGATTTTTTCCAGCAACCGTTCTAAGTTGTTACCCCGCAAAATCACACCAATACTACCGGTGATTGTACCAGGGTTAGCCATGATATGTTCTGCTCCCATGCCAATGTAGACACCACCAGATGCCGAAATATTGCCAAAGCTGGCGACGATTTTGATTTTATTGCGTAACCTCTTCAGGGCGCTGTAGATTTCTTGAGAATCGCCCACTGTACCCCCAGGACTATCAATACGCAGGAGTAAAGCGGGAAACTTTTTCTCTTCTATGGTTTTTAGGGCTTCTAACACGCGCTTGCGAGTAGAACCAGCTATCGCACCAGTAATTTCAATCCGGGCAATTTGTTTACGAAACTTAGACTTGAAAGGCCAGACCATGAGCAGTTAAAAAACCTCTGTAATACACTCAATATAAAATGCCTAGCGATGAAAAGAGTTTGTGAAATTATAGACAAATCTACAAAGTCACTTTACCAGGGGTAAACCTGATTGGAGTTACTCCTAACCCCTCTATCCCGTCTGCAAAAGTGTTCAGGACTGCTTTTCTTAATATGTTGTACGCCCCATTTAAATCGGCGTTTATTAACCTTCCATTGGAAGCTTTATACAACCCACGAGCTACTCTTCTACCACTAAATACACGTTCTGCCCCTTTTTGGTACTCCGGGATATTATCAAGGTCAAGAAAACTAGCCTTAGAGGTATAACTTTCTTCGTTGATAATAACTTTAAC